>CAYMXC010000006.1:0-22070 GCA_964394135.1 uncultured Phycisphaerae bacterium | reverse complement strand
CAAGAATCATATAATAATTTCCGATCGTTTTGATCTTGGAGGTTTATCATGTCCGAAGATTTACTCAACGTCGATTTGCATAAAGTCGGAGGTTACATCCGCAGACGACTTTGGATTGCAATAGCGGGGTCTCTGATAATTGCAGCGGCGGTTTATTTTTTTTTAAAACATCACCCCACGTATCAATGTCGAGCTGTGCTGAGCATCACAGCTTCAGAAAATAATGCTCTTTTCCCCGCTCCAGATCCGGCGGACCTGGTCGAACTGGCAAATGCGGCTGGCCTTGCAACAAAAATTAAAGGTGATTTGCCAATAATTCGTGTTGAAACAACTCTTCAGAAAAAAGTCATTTTAACTGTCAGGGGTAAAGATCCCGGGCAACTGATAATGTTTATGCCGGCCTGGATCGACCATTTGCGACAGAAGTACCGGTCGGATTTAAAAAACGAATTGACTGAGATGAAAGAGCATGAGCAAAAGGTCTTTGATGCACTGACCGCACAATTTCAGACTGAAGAAGAGCACTACCGTGAATTTCTCAATAATGAGAAGCCGGCGGTCCTGCTGGAACAGATCAAGGCAGCTCAGGATCAGTATAACCAATTATTGTCGACTGAAATGAAAAATCAGGAAACCTCAGCCGAACTGCATGATATGCTGCGAAATTCCGGGATCGATCGGAAGCAGATTAAACTGCAATATAATCGACCGGCTTTGGCAGCATTGACTAAAAAAACGCAGGAACAGTTCGTGCAGTTGATGAAGCAATCCGTCTCGGTTTTGAGCCGAGATCAACGATATACTGCCGACATGAATGAAATCCGAAAAAACCTCGATATGGTTCGGGCCCGGATCATTCAGATCGACACATGGATTCAAGCACCACCGGAATCGATTAGAATCCTTTCGATGTCCACCACTGCCCAAGGGCCGCTTTATCCGGCAGTAAAATGGGCCGTTGTAATCGGAATTTTGAGCCTTGGCATACTGAGCGTTTTGTTTTCTCTGCGTGCCATTTGTCGTTCGGACTAATCTATTGTCGAAATTACGGTAATCCGTTTACTTCAAGTTCAGGATATCTGCCAAAACAGGGGCTAGTGCGTCCGAAAGCATTTTAAAGCCCAAGTCGGTCGGATGAACCCCATCGACTGTCGGATGCTCTTGCATCAGTCCGATTACAGATGAGGCATCGAAATAAAATATTTTTGTGTCATGCTTTTGCATTTGGTGATAAACTTCCAATACTGCCGAATTGGTCGCTTCCATATCGCTTTGATTTACTTCAAAAGCTTCATGCGCATAGCGAATTCTCGTCATCAGCAGAATCGGTCGATCCGGCCGGCGGTTGCGAAGAGTTTCGACAAAGTTAAAATACCGTTCTTTCATCAAATCCGGTGTCATGTTGGCCACAGGATCGACAACATAGCAGGAGGCGTCGATTTCGCTGAACAGCTCGGCCATTTCCGGCTCGCATTTGCCGGATCCGGAAAATCCGAGATTAATGACATCCACACCAAGCATCCGGCCCAACCTTGGAACAAAACCATTTCCGCCTCGCGATGCGCAACCGCCCTGGGTAATTGAGGTGCCATAAAAAGCTACCGGTTTTTCCAGCCGCAGCGGACTTGGCGGGGCAACCTTGGCATCGGGGTCCAGGCCGATCTCCAGTGATGCCAAGTTGCAGTAAGTCGGCAGATATAGGGTAAATTCTCGCTTCACTCTGGGCAACTTTTCGAAATATGTGCAGATGTATGGATTTATCGCATCGGCGGGGCGATTGGACCGCCAGAAAGTCATCTTTGTAGGTGGTCCCTCGTACAGATCAATTCCACTGCATCCAACGGCGCAAAAGTGAACCATATCAATAGGCCCGCCGCCGTGCCAAATACGGAGTTTGAGGGAGGTACTGTCGGTTTTAAACCTGACACGTCCGCCGCTGGGGTTCAGGGCCAAAGCCCAGACGTTCGGTGGGACAAGATTTTCCGCCCGTTTGGGCAGACGGATATAGGCACCGTCATTTTCCTTGAACCAATATAAACCGCTCACGGTAAAATAAGGCGAGTTCGCTGGAACCCAATTGATCTGACTGTCCTGAGAGTTGATTTTCGGTACTTTTCCTGTATTCATTTTTGATTGTCCTTTATCTCTTTTGTCGGTATCTTTTTTAATTCCGTTACGCGATATACCGATCGCTGTGGGGACAGAGCAAAATAATTCAATATCCATTGTGGGCAGTATTTGGGATACGGCCTGATCACAAAGACCTGGTGATGTTTCAATTCCTCGCTCAGTTTGCGGATTTTCTGGTCATCAGGCAGGCTGTCATAGAGGTCCGGCACTACACGAATGTCGGTTCTGCGGTTTTGGGCCAATTGATAATAAATGAAGGGACGCGATGAGGTACTGTCGGCAATGACAATTGCGTCTGGTCCAGCCATGGCAAAGACTTCATCGACCAATTTTTCGGCACCATGATATCCCGTCTTCCACGGCTGGAAAAAATATTTAAATTCATTGCGATAAGGAATGGTCGGCGAAGTGGGTGCAGGCAGAAATCGCAGGTGAGCAACGATTGCAGGGGTGAAAAAATAAACGATCGGGGAAATGGAGGCAAGTACGACCACGAAAACCGCTTTTCGTGGAAAGCGCGTCATAAACCACATTGCGCCTATCCCCAACCAGATTGCAAGAAACAGGACGGGAATGATGAAAAAGGTATATTGATCGGTGACCGGATAACGAACCGCAAAGGTAAGGTGAAAAACTGTCGCCAGTATCAGCAGAGGATACAAACCGGAAACGATCAGAGACTTTCCTCGAATCAATCCCACCGGGACCAGGAGCAGATTGGGAGTCGGAAAATTCAGCACGATCACCGCGATCGTGGTAACAAGCAGCCGCAAGTTGATATGGACATTAAGAACCTGTTTTTGATATTCGCCGAAAAGCATGGAATGAATAACGCTGCCGGCGGTCATTCCCTGCCGCCAGGCCTGAAAGCCCATATATTCGTATGGCAGACATCCGATCATCCACAATAAAACAGCTGGAATAATCCACCACGCCTTGATTGAACCTCGAACCATCAGCCAGATACTCCAGATGATGATTGAAGCGAGGGTAATCAATGCCAGGACATGATTGGTACATTCAAGACCGTTGAAAAAAATCGCCATCAGCCACCAGTGTATGTGGCCTGTGCGGGTGAATTGGGCAAGTAAAACAAGTTCGATAGTCAAAAAGAAGGTGCTTACGCTGTAGACCTCGACCAGTGAGGCGTGCTGCCAGAAGGTGTGGGCCAGTGCGAGGCTCAAAGCAGCGATAACAGCGGCCATCCGAAATCGGGTTCGATCTGCCGGCAGCATTCGGATCAGCAGATAAAAGTTTGCCACCGGCAATGCGCCGAAGATGGGAGACACCAGGTTGGTTTTCAGTGCGCTTTCCTTGAGCGGCAGAAATTGAAGCGCCTGGGCAAAAAAATAAAACAGCGGATGGGCCAGGGCCAAACCGAGCCGGCCTACATAATCGTGCTGAAGGACTCGAATCTGGGCCATTCCGTTATCTTGCCACAAGGCTCCCGGTGCCATAGAGATCGCGTACAGCAAAGCCGCTGCGAATAACACACAGCCATATTCGAGTCCTGGCCGATATTTGCACGCATCGCTTGTCCGGTCGTTCATAGGCTAACCTTTCAACTGTTTCAATGATATATGGTAAAAATAATTTCGTTACAATTCCACTATCACATTTTTACGCTTGTCGAATGTAAATTTTACGGTAAGAATATAGTAGAGGGTTTGTGCGATTGTATGAGGGATAAAAAGCATGAAATGTTCGGTATGTCGGCATGGAAAAATGTCTTCGAGGAGAAGTACGTTCACGATCGAGTCGGACTCCGCAACCCTTATTTTTCGAAATGTTCCGGTGTTCCGGTGTCGACACTGCGGCGAAGAGTTTCTGTGTCGAAAAATCGCGAGCAATTTGTTTGCACAGTTGGATTTGGCTTCTGCTGAGATATGAAAAATGATGAAAACAACTTATTTGCTTTACGACCGACGACGATTTGAATTTCAAATTCCCGCTCATTGGCACATTCTGGAGCCGACCGATCCTCCAGCCGTTGTGAATTGTGAATCTGCTGTTCTTCATGCGTTGGAAAACCCGATCAATAGCCAACCGCTTGTAACCATCGCCAAAAAAGCTGACAAAACCAAATCCGCGGTCATAGTCGTTTCCGATATCACCCGATCCGTCCCGAATCGACTTTTTCTGCCGACGATTATACATGAACTTCTTGAGGGCGGATTTTCCGAAAAAAAAATCACTATTCTCATAGCTACCGGCATGCATAGACCGAGTACACCGGCGGAACGAATCGAATTGCTGGGCGAATCGCTTGCAGAACGTTTCAATATCGTCGATCACCTCGCGGACGATGAAAAAACCCTTACTGAACTGCCCAACGCAACACAATCGGGAACACGTGTTCGCATCGACTCGACTTATTTCAACGCCGGCTTGAAAATTCTGACCGGATTCATCGAACCGCACTTCATGGCAGGTTTTTCCGGCGGGCGAAAATCCATCTGCCCTGGCCTGGTAGATTTGACCACCCTGCAGAAATTTCATGGCGCAAAATTTTTATTCGATCCCCGGGCCCGCATAGGAAATCTTGATGGAAATCCCTGCCATCGGGAAGCGCTGGAGATCGCGAATATGGTGCGGCCTGATTTTATCTTTAACGTCACTGTCGGCACCGACGGGGGAATTACCGGTATTTTTGCAGGCGATATGGAAGCGGCGCACGCGGCAGGAGTAGAATTCGTCCGCCGAACCATGACCATCAAGGTCGATCGCCCATTCGATTGTGTTTTTACCTCCGGCGGAGGATATCCTCTGGATACAACATTTTACCAGACAGTTAAAGGAATGGTTACCGCCGGCCAGTACGTCCGAAAAGGCGGCCAGGTCATTTGTGTCAGTGGTTGTGCAGCGGGAATCGGGTCGGAATCGTACCGGACGATCATGTTTCGTTATCGCGATTATCACAAGTTTCTCGGAGATATCCTCAAAAGCGACCGGACTGAGCTGGATCAGTGGGAATTTCAAATGCATACACGGGTTCTGGAAAAAACAGGCGTGGCGGGCCTGATAATGGTTTGCGATCGAATGACCGGTGAAGACCTTCGCCGATGTCATGTGACGCCTGCGGAGTCAATAACAGGAGCCGGGACAGTGGAAACCCAGGTCGTCAGCCTGATTCGGCAAATCGAAACCAGCAATTCCCGCGTTGCCTGGATTCCACGAGGCCCGTACATTTTACCGGAAGTGGCAGAAGCATGAATCAAGCGGTTAAAACTGTGCAAGCTCCATTGACTGACGCTGCGATCTGGCTCAGGAATCTCGAGACATTGTACAAAACGGACAGCCGGTTTGCTCATGAACTTGACGATCTTCCCCCAAACGATCAGCTTCAGATTGAGTCAGCCCGGAACGGCTCGCCCACACTGAAAGTCCGGCTGCCGGACGGCAAGGAAATTTACTTGCACAGCAAGTATGATCCGGAGAATGAGGCGAAAAAATTCGTCGATAGCCTGGATCTGGACAAAAATTTCGTTTTTGTGTTTTCAGGAGTGGGCCTGGGCTATCAGATTCGTGAGCTGTTTGACCGGGCAAGCAGTCAGACAATTGTCGTTGTCTTTGAGCCGGAAGTATCGGTGATTCGTCTGGCCCTGTGGACACATGATTTCGTCGAGGAAATTCAAAAAGGCCGACTGATTTTCCTGCACCGGGTAGATAAGGGATTGATGCACACCCGGCTGCTCAATGTCGCCAGCACTACAATCCTAGGTACATCGTTCGAGGCCTTGACGTATACTCGTCAGTGGCATGCAGACTTCCACAGTGAAATGCGAACGTTTTTCACCGATTTCATGGCCTACTGTCGAATGGGATTCGTGACGATGCTGGGTAATTCAAAAATTACCCAGCAAAACGTAGCCAACAACCTGGCTGCCTATATGTGCCATCCACCGATCGATATTCTGAAACGGCGTTTCGAAGGATATCCGGCAATTATAGTTTCCGCCGGTCCATCGCTGGCCAAGAACGTTCATCTGCTCAAACAAGCCAAGGGTCGGGCGGTGATTATCGCCGTTCAAACGACACTCAAGCCGCTGTTGAGCATGGGAATTGAACCGGATTTCGTTACATCTCTGGACTGGAGTGAGGCATCAAAACGGTTTTTCGAAGGGCTCAAAGATTTCGGACAGATACTCCTGGTGGCGGAACCCAAGGCCAACTGGACCGTAATCGATGCATTTAAAGGCAGCAAAACACTGCTGTCGAACGAATTTGCCGATCAGTGTCTGGGGCCGGCAAAAAAACAACGTGACGGCCTGCGAGCCGGCAGCACAGTTGCTCACCTTTCGCTTTATCTTGCAGAATATATGGCAGCCAATCCTATCATCATGATCGGCCAGGATCTCGGATTTTCAGATAATTTGTATTATGCACCAGGCAACGCCGTGCACGACATGTGGTCCGTAGAACTGAATCGATTTTATTCCCTGGAAATGAAGGAATGGGAGCGAATCGTTCGCAATCGTGACATCTTGCGCAAGGTCAGCGACATCAACGGCCGAACCATCTTCACAGATGAACAGATGTTTACTTACCTGCAACAATTCGAGCGAGATTTCGCCCAGTCGCCCTGCACGATCATCGACGCCACCGAAGGCGGAGTGAGTAAACGCGGCACTACCATCATGCCCCTGGCTCAGGCATTGGAACGATATGCCGGAAAGAACATTCCTGAAGAAAAATTCGACTTCCGAAAAAATATAACGCAGTTCGATCCGTCGGCACTTCCCGAGCTTTCCCACCAGCTGGAAAATCGTCTTCATGAGGTAGAGGATTTCAAGGCCCTATGCGAAAAAACCACGGGCCTGCTCAAGCAACTTCAAGGTTTGATTGATAAGCCCGACGAATTCAACAAACTCATTATCGAGGTGGACGAAATTCGTTCGCTGGTCAACGCTCACCTGCGAACGCTTCAAATGGTCTGCGCCGTTTCCAGTACGGCGGAACTGCGGCGATTTATGCACGACTGCCACCTGGAGGCGGAAAGTTCCACCGGCCAGGAACGCGCCGTACACCAGTTGTCTCGCGATATCGAATATCTAGATTCATTGGCCAGAGGCTGCGACGAGCTGACGGAAATCCTGCAAACCGCACTGGATCGCGTAAAACACACTATGGAGGAATCCGTCAAACAATCATGACTGCTGCCGCCCGCAACATACCGATTATCATCTGGGCCGACCTGCAAATCGCGCCGCTGGGTCAGCGAAGTCTGCTGCTTGCAGACCTGGCCGGTCGGCCGGTTTTACGAAATACCCTCGAACGAATCTGCCGATCGAAACAGTCGGGTCGAAAAATTGTTTTTTGCCCCCCGGTCCAGGCTCAGCGAATTAAAACCATCGCCAACGATTTGGCAGTGGAAGTGATGGGCACGGATTTTCAATACCCCGGCTGGTGGCCGGGTGTACAGGCAGCCAGAAAGTGGACACTCGCCGGTTGGCGAGGTGGAATTCTTGGAGCGTGCGCCTTCGATGAAGATCTTTTGCCTCATGTGCTGTCTGCCATCGCACACCAGATACAGGTCCGTGCCGTCATGACCGTTCCCGCGCACGCCGCATGGGTCGATCCAGCCGTTCTTGACCTGCAAATCGATCAATACTTGGCTCATGAGGAAGATTATAAATTCAACTTTACCCAAGCCCCGCCTGGGCTGGCAGGATATATTATCGCCACGGAAATTCTCGATCAACTTCCACGCACATCCAAGATCGCCGGTGCCATGATCGGTTATCAGCCGGATCGGCCGCTGATGGATCTGATCGCCAAGCCATGCAACCTCAAGCTCGATCCCTTTATCATTCAAACACCCATCCGGTTCACATGTGACACACAGCGAAGTTTGGACTTGGCCCGTGAACTGGCCCAACATATCGACCCGCTTTCCGCCGATATGATGCAGGTGGTCGATTCCGCTCGAAAAGTTGCAACAACCATGCTGACACGATTCCCACAGGAAATCGAGATCGAACTCAATTCAGGATGGCCCTGGCCGAAAGGATACCGACCCACTCCGGAAAAATCACGCGGACCGATCGATTCGGATAAAATCGTTTCTCGCGTGGCAGAACTGGCTGAAACCTGCGACGACCTTCTTGTATACCTCGGTGGGTTTGGTGAGCCGTCAAACCACCCGCAATTCGAACAAATCGTTCAAGGGCTCAAACAAGCGGGTGTTTTCGGCATCGGTATGCAAACCACCGCCCTGTTCAAACAGGATATAATCGAAAAAATCGTCACTTTGCCTATCGATACTCTCAATATTCTTATAGATATTCCCAGCCGCGACTTGTACCGGACTGTTACCGGCGTCGATGAATACGAAAAAGTCCTCGAACGTATTCAACAGCTAACCGATGCACTCCAGGCCCACCGTCGTCCTATTCCTCTGCTCGTACCGGAAATGATCAAGACGTTCGATACGATGGAGCTGATGGATGAGTTCTTCGACGGATACATAAGGAAGATGGGTTGGGCGGTAATCAACGGCTACAGTGATTATGCCGGCCAGATTCCCGACCTGGCCGTCAACTCCATGGCCGGTCCGCGACGAAAAAACTGCCGGCAGATTTTATCAAGAATGACCATTCTGGCCGACGGACAGGTAACGATCTGCAACCAGGATTTCAACGCCCGTATTCCCGTCGGATCGATCCAGTCCGAATCGCTACGGAACATCTGGCAGGGAAAAAAACTCACAGAATTACGATCCGCCCACTTGGCCGGTCACTTCGAATGCAATCAACTTTGTAAAATGTGCCGTCAGTGGCATCGGCCCTAGTTCTACTTCACTATGCTTTTTTTGATTTTTATCGGTTTTACGACAGGCACCGGCTGAGTGGTTGCAGGAAGGGTCGTGGTTCGGGGTAAACTTCCCTTCAAAACACCATCACGATTACCAATCGGACGAGTTGTTCCTGTACGCGCGGGCTTTTCAATTCTCGCCGGCCCGGATTTGTTACCGCCGATTTTGTTCACTTCGATTTTATCGCCGCGAACGGTCAACTGCGGTCGAGTGGTCGGCTCGATTCGGTTCAGAATAACTGCTTTACCCGCAGGCCGATCCGCTCTTGGTATAATTACGTTTTTTTTATCTCCACTCTGCCGACTGGGCTGGATGCCGGACGGCAATCGTGGTGCTTGATTTGGAACAATCGGGCGTACTTGCGGCGTATTTGTCTGAATGCGCGGTTTGATCAGCGGATTGATGAGTTGCTGGGGAATCTTGATAACCAGCGGCCGGGTAACTTGAACCGGCGGACTAATTTTTTCGCCGGTCTTTCCAGGAACTCGTGTCTCCCATTTAGATCGCTGAACAGTATAGATTCGAAGCTCTTTGCCTTGATCGACAAATCGCTGCCGATGTTCCTGATTCAAATGCTCAAATCGAATAACCGTCTTCTTGCTCTTCACCATCTCAGCCAGCGGTCGGACAAAAACGTAAACCCGACGATCCCGTTCGCTCATCTGCCGAATTTGAACTTGCATAGCGGAAAACGTACGAGCCGGCCTAAGAGCCTCATTATTCCGGCGAATCTCATACACATGGCGAACATTTCGTTCCCACTGCGGGTCGTTATGTCCATGCCGCCACTGCTGATAGACGAAAATCGGATCGTAGATGCGCTGTCGGTGGACAACATCAAACCACGGAACTATACCTCTCTTCACATAGTCCGCGGCATAGTAGTCTCCGAAATAATAATGCTCATAACGGGTGCGGGTAAACATAGTCACGTTCAAATATTCTGTATCAATGACGATAGTCGGTGTATATGCGAACGTTCGTCGGGTATGGACGCTGCGCCGAATATAAACTGGCGCAAAGAGAATTCCCCGGCTATCCAGCGGATAATCCCAATAGCCGGGAACGAAAATAACACCCCGTGGTGTCCAGATATAATGTGCGGAAATCCAGATTCGATCGGGTTTGGCTCCAAGCCAGTATCCCGGCTTCCAGACATAACGATCACCCACCCACTGCCATTGGCCTGACACCCAGATAAAATCCGGCCTGGGTATGTGGCCCGAAGGGCCATTCTCCAGTGTGGCGGGCGGAGATGGCAGATATATAATTTCTTTCGTAGATATAGGCATCCAGAAGCCCGGCGTCCATTGATATCCCTTTTCAACCTGTGTCCAATAGCCCGGCACCCACGACATATCGGCAGGAGGTATCCGCCAGATGCCGCTGAGCCAGATAAAATCGCTGCGATCATCGTCCCAGGCCCAATAACCGGGAATCCAGACAGCATTGGAGTTGTCTGGCTTTTCATCCGGCGGAACTTCCTCTATATCCGCTGGCGGAGACTGGGAAACAACGATTCCAGGCTGAGGATCAAGAACTATCGGCTCTGCAAAGGCTTCATGAACCGGACCTCGTGTTTGAACCTCAATACTTTCGTGTTCAACATATTGGGCATGAACATATTGACCGGAACCCAATGCCAGACATATGGCAACTACCACCGGAATCGAAAAACATGTTTTCATCAGTAATCCTCCAAACTGTAATCCATAGAATATTCTATGAATATTCTATCATGTTATTTCCTATCTGTATAATATAAACGTATGATAATTATATTTATTTCATCTTTATCTGTACGTTTTCCTTTACCGAAATATGCTTGCCTTATTGCATGAAATATTGATATTGGGATATTGATTGACATCTTCAGCCGGGCCAATGATAATGAAATATATCTTTCACTTACCAAGGGTATAAGGGCTACAACGATGAGATTGACACAAACAAGGGCATTCATCCTGATCATTCTTGTAGGACTGCTGGCCGGCGCAACTGTACTTTATGCAAAAAACACCACGACCGCACCCGCACGAAAGGTGAAGGTTCTAAAAATCCAAGGTATGATCGGCCCAACTATGGCGGATTATATCACTACCAACATCGATGAAGTCAATCGCAATCTCTATGAATGCGTGATTATCGAAATGGACACTCCTGGCGGACTCGACGATTCGATGCGAAAGATTGTCCAATCGATTATGCAAAGTTCGGTCCCCGTGGTTTCATATGTCTGGCCGGAGGGTGCCCGTGCGGCATCGGCAGGAACCTTTATCGTTCTGGCATCACATGTGGCGGCTATGGCACCTGCAACGAATATCGGAGCCGCTCATCCGGTCGGAATGGAAGGCGAAAAAGCGAGCGATAAGATAACCAACGATGCCGTGGCCTATATCCGTTCAATCGCTGAACGACGGGGACGAAACGTGGAGTGGGCGGAAAAATCAGTTCGGAAGAGTGAATCCATTTCCGCCGGCGAGGCCTTAAAAATGAAAGTCATCGACCTGATCGCTACAAGTCCGACAGATCTGCTGGTCCAGCTCGACGGCCGAAAAGTCAACCTTGGCACTGAAATGGTCACTCTCCACACGCGTGACAGCGAAGTGATTTACCAGGAACCGTCTTCGGTGCAGAATTTTTTCCAAATCCTAGGTCACCCAAACATCGCATATATTCTGCTGATTCTGGGCATTTGGGGGCTCTATTTTGAACTTGCCAATCCTGGAATGATCCTGCCGGGAGTGGTTGGAGGGCTTTGCCTGATTCTGGGTTTGCTGGCTCTGTCGGTATTGCCGGTAAATCTTGCGGGACTGCTCTTGATTCTTCTGGCAGTGATTTTATTCACAGCAGACCTATTTTCTCCTACGCACGGTGTGTTGACTTCAGGCGGCGTGATCGCGTTTATTCTCGGGTCGCTGCTACTGTTTAATCCGTCTCCATATGGTAAGGTTCCCTGGAGTCTGATTATTATGTCCACCGGATCGACGGCTGTATTTTTCACCATTGTTCTCTGGCTGGTGATCCGCGCTCAACGCTCAAAGGTAATCGTGGGAACGGAACGGATGGTCGGAATGACCGGCTATGCCCAATCCAATCTGTCGCCGAATGGCGTTGTGCTTGTCAATGGTGAACAGTGGTCGGCCCAAAGCGTCGGTGAACCGATCGTGGACGGGGAAAAAATTGTTGTTGTCGAAGTCGATGGGCTGACCCTCAAGGTCAAAAGAATATAAGCTTACAATTTCCATTCACTACTTTTGAAAGGAGCATCTGTCATGTCGCCATTATTGATGTTGGGCAACGCTTATACTGTGGGGTTAATTTTTATTGTTATTGTCGTCCTGGTAGTTATCACTTCCATCTTCAAAATCGTTGCAGAATACGAGCGTCTGGTCATTTTCCGCCTTGGACGATGTATTGGACAAAAAGGCCCCGGACTCGTAGCAATCATTCCGGTTATCGACCGCCCCATCCGGGTGGATTTGCGGGAACAATATCTGGAGATTCCCCGCCAGACGACGATCACCAAAGACAACGCGCCGATCAGCATCGACTTTCTGATCTATTGGAAGGTGACCGATGCGGTAAAATCAGTGGTTGAAGTCTCTAATTTTGCCGGTGCATCGCAGGGAATTGCCACGACTACGCTTCGCGCCGTAGTGGGCGACATCCCGCTGGACGACGTACTGGCCAAACGAGAGCAGATTAATAAGATACTGCGAACAAAGATGGACGAAGTGACTGAGCGATGGGGTGTAAAGATCACTTCAGTGGAAATTCGTGAAATTCTACCGCCAAGAGAGGTTCAGGAAGCGATGACGCGTCAGATGTCGGCGGAACGGAGCCGGCGGGCGGTGGTAACCGAGGCTGAAGGTACCCGACAGGCGAAAATCACCGTTGCCGACGGTGAAAAGAATGCGGCGATCCTGCAGGCGGAAGGTGCTCGTCAGGCCCAGATTCTGCGTGCAGAAGGATATTCACTGGCCATCGAGAAGATTTTCGGAGCCGTCAAGGGCGTGGATGAAAAAACCATGGCGATCCAGTACCTGGAAGCGCTCAAGCATATCGGCGAAAGTCCTTCGTCCAAGTTCATCTTCCCCATGGAATTTTTAAATCTGGTCAAGCCATTTATGAATTTCACGGAAAAATCAAATATTCAAAAGCAGGTTTGAGCCACGCAAAAATCAGCAGTTTTCAGTAAGATATCCGACCGCCGGAATGGACCCACGGCGGTCGATATTTTAAATTTAAGATTTACCGGCCGCTGCGAGATCCTCCTGCAATAAATCCGTAATTTGTGGGTAAGAGTCCCAGATCCATGACTTCGACTTTGCCGTCGTTGTTAAAATCACCCATGGCCCAGGTGGTCGATGCCGTCCGGCCGTAATTTGTGGCCAGAATGCCAAGGTCCACCACATCCACTCTCCCATCCAGATTGGCATCGCCGGTAATGGGAACAAACAGGTAATAAAAGGCTGTCGAACCAAAATCGACTCCACTTCGCTTGAGATAATTTTCGACTTTGACGTTTAGAGAATGTTCAAAGGGCACAAAATCTGGAATATGCCATCGATACTGATCAACTCGATACAGGCCGACGAAATTTCCATTGCTATTAACCTGGGCAGCCATGTTCAACAGACCGAAAAAGGGGCGAATGACCGAAATCGGACTGGCTCCTTCTGGCTCATCATCAGTCTGAATACCGACCCAGTTGTAATAATAGCCGCTGTTGTAGGCATCCTCCAGGCCTGTACCGTAAAGAACATTACCATCGGCAGTAATCTGGTCGTCCCCTTCGAGAATATTGGATGCAATGGCGGACGGTCTTCCAAGCCAGAGGATGTTGCCTACATAATGGCCCTTTCCCTGAATATTCAGCAACTGATGATACGCCTGACCGCTGGTCGTGGTTTCCGCTGTACAAAAGGCATGAAAATAGCACTCGTCGATATTCACCGGCCGGGATTTATATTCGATTTTTGATTCCACGACTTCGACGGCAACGTCTGCCGCATTATAAAGTTCGATGGAAATTTTCTGCCGATAGGGCATGGGCCAAAAACTGTAAAATCCATCCTCCGAATTCGTCCCCAGAGGCAGAGATTTGTATTGAGCTCGACCGAATCCTGCGCCGAAAAAATGAGCTACCGGTACATCCACCGCATAAATATTCGATCCATCATATTTGACGCGTACCCGTAGATTTTCCAGTTCGGTATTGGAAGGATTATTGAGTTTGAGGGTAAATTTACGTATCGCTCCGGATCCCGATATACAGGCCAGCGAAACCGCCGAACGGGCGGAAACGGTCAAACCGCTATTGCGCAGCACAATGGCGTCCGGATCGTCACCGGCGGGATTATTGCCGGAATTGCTCAGGAGCATATTGACATGATTTCTCATTTGCTGCTGGGAAGCAGACAGCACGCCGGTATAACTTTCTTCGGGCCCGCCGGTGGAAAACAGATGATAACTGTATTGATAGTAATGGCGGTTTCCCGACCAGGTATTATCGATAGGAAGCGTTTTATTGTATGTTTCGATTCGTAATGACTGTTTGAACGCAATAGGCTCAAAAAGGGTCTGCCCACCCGCTGCCGTCGTAACCAATGGACCATTCATATAGCCGTATTGACCTTTGAGCAAAACATCGCTGGTGGTATTGATTCGTGGTGTCGTTTCACCATCGAAATACATTTTGACGGCGAAAGATTTCTTGGCGGTAAGATGAGGCATCCAGAACCTGGTAATCTCGCCTGGTCCGGTCAGCGTTTTGACTATGGCTTGCACCTCTCCGAACTGCAGATCGGAAGGATATTCGTATTGACTGTAATCAGAATTTTCTCCCATGCGGTCGAAACTGCTGGCCAGGCCTGCGGTAACACCGGTTTTAAGCCTTGGCAGTGAAGACCAGTCGGTCAGGGAATCGTAACTGCCCCATGCTAAGCAGGACAAGCTCAAAACAACCGCTGAAACAAAGATGCCGATTCGTCGTATCATGACTCCTGTTCTCCTTATTGGGTATTGGAATGATGTTTTGATTTGTTCGGGACTCGATAACGAAAACGTGAAAGAAATCTCGTCAGACACATTTCGACCGAAGCAACCTTCAGACGTCGGCTGACCCGCTGACGCAGATTGTCCGGACAGCAATCCTTGCACAACGCCAACCGCAATCCCTCACGAAGGGCCTGCATTCGCCTGACAATCGCAGCACAGATCGGACATCGATCCAAATGTTCTTTTACCTGGGCGCGCAGTTCCGAGGGCACCGCATCTGCCAGATACCCCTCTGAAATTTTTCGAAACTCTTTACAGTCCATTCTGAGATCCTTCTGATACGCTAACGCTGTCTTGACTCTTTGGAGTCGTCGGCCCCGGCAGCGGATTTTTGACCAGCCGATGGGATACGGCGTATTCCGCCAACCTAGCCGACAGGTCTTTCCTGGCTCGATACAGACGGCTCATTACAGTACCGACGGGAATATTACAAATATCTGCGATTTCCCTGTAACTCAACTGCTCCAGCGACCACAACAGCAGGACGATCCGATATTCGGGAGCCAGAGTGTCGATTCCGCTTTTAATCTCCTCGTCAAAATCCTCCCAGTTGACGTGATCGATATCCGTCTGATCCCACGGTTCCGAGTGATGATCGGCCATCTGTTCCCAGACCGGCTCATCCTTCAATACGTGGTGACGTTTTTGAGCCAGCCGTTCATTAAAATAGACGTTGTGAAGAATCTTGAGCAACCAGGGTTTAATACCAAACTCGCGTAGCGTCGTCTCGCTGAAGGATCGGAAAGCCCGCAGCAGTGTCTCCTGAACCAGATCCTCCGCCGCTGCTTGATTCGATGTTAACCTATAGGCCAGGCGAAACAGGGACCCGATTTCACCGAGCACCAATTCTTCGAATTGCTTTCTTTTCCCGCCAAACAGCACAAATTGCTCCTTTGTTCATTTTGTTTTATTATACCGGCAAAACAAAAAAAAAGGAACGCCCGACCATTTTACAATATTGTAAGTTTCCGGCATATATTTACATATTTGTAATCATTTCGCTTCGCCATTATATTATTGAATATCTCACAAATTATTATCTATTAAGATATTATGCAACCCCATTCCGTTTGGCACAGCTTTCGCTAATAATCGACCATTCCATGATGTAACATTTTTGTTTTTGTAAGAAAGGTTTTCGAAATGAAAAAAAAGAAATGGGCGCACTGTGCTATTCTTGGAACATTTTTTTTGGGCATAATGCCCGTACTCAGCCCTGCGCAAACCACTGGTTCTGCGGTTCGTATTGATTCCGGCGACACCGCCTTCGTTCTGGCTGCTGCCGGTCTGGTACTTCTAATGACACCGGGGTTGGCATTTTTTTACGGCGGAATGGTTCGAAAGAAAAACATTCTGAGCATGCTCATGCAATGTTTTGTGATCATGTGCGTAATAAGCCTGCAATGGATACTGTTCGGGTACAGCCTGTCTTTCGCTCCCGGCAAAGGATTCTGGGGAACCCTGCAATGGTTCGGCCTCCATGGTGTCAGCCTGGATCCTTACTCTACTTATGCAGCCACGATTCCGCACCAAGCGTTCATGATTTTTCAGGCCATGTTCGCGATTATCACTCCTGCCCTGATCATTGGTGCATTTGCGGAACGGATGAAATTCTCCGCATTTCTGATTTTTACGATCTTATGGTCCACCTTTGTTTATGACCCGATCGCTCACTGGGTATGGGGCGAAGGCGGCTGGCTCCGAAACATGGGCGCGCTCGACTTTGCGGGTGGAACGGTCGTCCATATCAATGCCGGTATGGCTGCACTAGTTGCGGCCCTGGTCATCGGCCGGAGAAAAGGTTTCGATCATACGCCCACCCCTCCACATAACCTACCCTTTACCGTCTTGGGCGCTGGCCTGTTGTGGTTCGGGTGGTTTGGTTTCAATGCCGGCAGTGCCCTTTCAGCCAACGGCCTGGCAGTCAATGCCTTCGTGGTCACCAACACTGCAGCAGCGGCAGCAGGCTTGTGCTGGGCCGCTCTCGAATGGCTGCATAATGGTAAACCAACCGTGTTCGGAACTGTTACAGGCGTGGTGGCTGGTCTGGTCGCCATTACTCCAGCAGCGGGATTTGTCAGTGCCGTCTCCGCGATCATCATCGGAATTCTGGTCAGCATTGTCTGCTTCCTGTCCGTCAGTGTTATCAAACCCAAACTTGGTTATGACGATTCGCTCGATGCATTCGGCGTTCACGGCGTCGGAGGTATTTTCGGCGCGCTGGCAACTGGCCTCTTCGCCCAGAAATCGATCAATCCAGCTGGAGCCAACGGCCTGTTCTACGGCGACTCCGGACAATTTCTGACACAGTTGATTGCCACGGGCATCACCATCGGCTACAGCTTTATCGCCAGTTTTGTGCTTCTGAAACTGGTGGATGCAGTCGTCGGCGTTCGCGTAAGCGAAAAGGATGAAACCATCGGCCTAGATCTGACACAACACCGCGAAGGCGCGTATACACTGTTGGAATAATTCTCTTTACGACACGAAAGGAACATAAACATGAAATTGATTATAGCCATTATCCAACCCCACAAATTGCAGGATGTGAAATCAGAACTATACAAGGCCGACGTCAATCTGATCACCGTTACCGAAGTTCTCGGTCACGGACGTCAGATGGGTATCACCGAAGTGTATCGCGGTGTCAAGGAAACGGGCAACCTTCTCCGCAAGGTCAGACTGGAAATTGCAGTTAATGACAATTATGTCGAACCGACAATCAAAGCGATCGTAAAGGGCGCCAGAACGGGCCAGACCGGTGAAACCGGAGATGGGAAAATTTTCATCGTACCTCTGGAACAATGTATCCGGATTCGAACCGGCGAACAAGGCACCGGCGCGATCGGCTAGAAAACCGTCGGTCAAGACGAGAGGGAAAAATTCCGTCGACTTATTCAATCTGAAATTCATCGCCCATCGCGGGACGATGAATATTCGAATAATTCAGTTCCTGAAGAATCCGGACCAGACCCTCCTGCTGCTCCGATTCGCCATGAACGACGAAAACCCCCTTTGTGTCCGAACCGTTACCTGACAGCCAGCTGCGAAATTCGTTCTGGTCGGCATGCGAGGAAAAACCATTGAGGGTCTTGATATGACACTTAAGCGGATACATTCTGCCGAAGATCTTGACCTCCGGTTCCCGTTCGACTATCCGCCGGCCGAGGGTGTGCATTGCCTGAAACCCGACAATCAAAACGGTATTTTTCGGATCCGTGATACTGTTGGCAAGGTGATGGAGAATACGCCCCGCTTCGCACATGCCGCTGGCGGATATGATAACGCATGGCTTATTGAAAGTATTGAGTCGCTTGGATTCCTCGGTCTGATGGACAAACTGGCAACAACCGTTGCCGAGAATATCGCCGATCTGGTCCAGTTGGCGTCTGGCTTCGCTGTCGTAACATTCCGGGTGGGCACGGAAAATGGCCGTGGCACTAATGGAAAGCGGCGAATCGATAAAAATCGGAATATGAGGCAGTTGGCCTTCCCGAACCAGTTGCTGCAGATAATAAATCAATACCTGCGTGCGACCGACGCTGAAGGCGGGAATGATGACTTTACCCGATCGTTCCACTGCCAGTAAAATCTGCTGGCATAGCTTTTGTTTCATGTCGGCCGGATCGTCGTGTTTCCGAGCACCATACGTACTTTCGATAATCAGATAATCGCAGGGTGACATCGGACTCGGATCGCGAAGGATCGGTTCGCTCGGCCGTCCCAGATCGCCGCTGAAGAGCAGCCGCGTTGGCGATTTACCAGAATTAGAAAGTTCTAATTCGACCATCGACGACCCTAAAATATGCCCGGCATCGCGAAATTTCACCTTGATCCCATAGCCAATGTCGAGCTGCCGTTCATAGGGTATCGCGATAAATCGACGCATCGTTTCAACCACGTCTTCGGCATTGTATAATGGCTCTACCAATTCCTCCCCATTTTTACGCCTCTTGCGGTTGAAGAACTCCGCATCTTCTTCCTGAATATGGGCGGCATCGGCAAGCATGATTGCAGCCAGGTCACGCGTAGCCGGCGTTGCATACACCGTTCCCCTGAAACCATCTTTGACGAGTCGGGGCAACCGACCTGAATGGTCGATATGTGCATGAGAAAGAATCACCGCCTCGATCTTCGACGGATCAATCCCAAAGGTTCGATTTTTGGCATTGGCCTCAGCGCGCTTGCCTTGAAACAGCCCGCAGTCGATGGCGATATAATGGCCCTCGTGCTCCACCACATGCATCGATCCGGTCACTTCGCCGCACGCACCGTGAAACAATAATCGTGTCATAGAGCTACCTTAAAATGCCTTCCTCATAAAACCAATTCATCTACTATATATACTATCGGCAACCGAAAAAGGTTTCGTACGATATTTTTAGACTCCAGGCCATTAAAGCCATTCATAGGCGCCAACCGCAGCGTACGGCTCGTCGACAGCGGGTTTTAGTCTTGCCACCGCCGGCGGGTGAATGTAGCATTAGAATCTACGGTCGGCGCCGACCGGCAACGGAAGGAAATCTTTTGCATTTATCCTCCGGGTCCGGCCTCGGTGCTGTAGTTTTTTTCATGAGGCAGGTAATGAACCCAATATTTCGATGGTTGGCTAATATCGGATATTTCCTGGCAGGTCTGGTCTTTCTGCCAATCGGCGTATATCGCATGATACGCGAGAAGCGATATCTCCGCGGCTGGAAAAATCGCTTCGGCGGAATCACACTCCGTTACGGCGAACGACCCGCCATCTGGGTCCACGCCGTCAGCATGGGCGAAGTCAACGCCGCCAAACCGCTCATCGACCGCCTTCACCAGCAATTGCCCTTTCACGAAATCTTCGTCAGTACCAATACCGATACCGGATTCGACCGGGCGGTAAAACTCTTCGGACCGGACAATGTCTTCTTTTCGCCCTTCGATTTCAGTTTCTGCGTCAACCGGGCAATCAACCGACTAAAGCCCTCGCTGATCATCCTGATGGAATTGGAAGTCTGGCCAAATCTGTTGTCAATCGCTTCTGAGCGGAAAATCCCAGTCATGATCGCCAATGGCCGAATCACCGAACGGGCTTTGAGTCGATACAAGTTGCTCGGGCCTCTCACTCGGAGCATTTTCCGTAATCTATCCCTTGTGCTGGCACAGGATGATATCTATCAAAAGCGTTTCGCCGATCTCGGTGTCGAAACCGCCAAACTGATCACTACCGGCTCGCTTAAATGGGATAGTGCAATGGCCGCCGGTACGATTTCGAACCACGAAACCCTGGCTCAGGCGGTGGGCATCGATCCGACCAAGCCTCTTCTCGTCGCTGGCAGTACAGGGGATGATATCGAGGAAGAAGCCGTTATCCGCTGTTATCAGCAGTTGCGATCCAAATTCAGCGAACTTCAACTGGCAATCATTCCTCGCAAGCCGGAACGATTCGACCATGTCGCCAAACTCATCAGCGCGCGAGGATTTTATCCCATTCGGCGAAGCGAATATCCCGATGGAACCAAGGCACCGGGGCGATTTGTCGCAGCCAGACCCGTCATCGTTCTCGGCGATACCATGGGCGAATTGAGAAAATTTTATAATCTGGCCACTGTTGTTTTCGTCGGTCGAACACTCGTGCCCATGGGCGGATCGGATGTGATGGAAGTCGCCGCCTTGGGAAAGCCGATTGTCGTCGGTCCCCATGTGGACAACTTTTCCGACGCCGTAGCCAAGCTGATTTCCGCCGGTGCAGCAGTTCAGGTTGACAAACCGGAAAAACTCGCCGGAACGATCGACCAGATATTTACCGACCGTCAGAAACTCAAGGAAATGGCATCGGTAGCTCGTGAGGTCGTCGTTTCCAACCAGGGCGCAACCGTCAAAACTGCCAGCTACATCTGCGACATCCTCGGCATGGAGTACGACCAGACCGAACATGGTATTGCCACACCAAAATTGAAATAATATTGTATGAAGATGATATAATAGGAAAAGGCAAGAAATCGCCCAAGCCACGAAAGATAAGGAAATGCCCAGTACGATTGTCAGAGAAAAAATAGTTCATTCTGCTCATAAACTCGTCGTTAAGATCGGTACTAACGCCCTGACCGATGCCAAAGGCCAGCTCGATACGAAATTGATCGGTTCCCTGGCCAGGCAGGTACAAAAGTTGAAACAGATCGGCAAGGAGATCGTTATCGTTTCCAGCGGCGCCGTCGGCGCCGGTATCAATGTACTTGGATTGCCAGGACGCCCCAAAGAACTTCCTATGCTCCAGGCCGCAGCCGCAGCCGGACAACCGCATCTGATGCTTATGTTCGATAAGGCATTCGCACCTTTCGACCTGCATGCTGCCCAGATCCTCGTGACGCGCGCCGACTTTGTCGATCGAAGACGCTATTTGAATATTGAACGAACCCTCTCGGCTCTCAGCCACCTAAACGCTATTCCGATTATTAATGAAAATGATACCGTTGCTGTGGACGAAAACCGTTTTGGAGATAACGATCTGATTGCTGCACTCGTCGCCAACTTGGTCCACGCCGATCTGCTTGTCATTTTAAGTGTAGTCGATGGCCTGCTGGACCGTGACGGCAAGCGGGTGGACTTCGTGCCAAAAGTGGAAGATCAGGTCCTTGCGCTGCTCCGTTCGGAAAAAAGTTCCCTCGGCTGCGGTGGAATGAAATCGAAACTCCAGGCGGTTAAAATGGCTACTGGCTGCGGTATAGACACTATTGTCGCAAGCGGCAGACAACCCGATGTCCTTACGGAGCTGATCGTTAACGGCCAAAAATATGGAACTGTTTTTGCTGGAAGCCCAAAACGTGTACCGGGTAAACGAAGCTGGATCGCACTGGCGGCAAAAACCAGCGGCAGCCTCGTCGTCGATGACGGAGCTGCCAGAGCAATTATTGCCGGTGGAAAAAGCCTCCTGCCCAGTGGAATCACAGGTATCCATGGAACCTTTAACCGCGGCGATGTCGTTTGCGTCGTTAACATTTCAGGTCATGAATTGGCCAGAGGACTGACCAGCTACAGCGCCAGTGAACTTTTAAAAATAAAGGGGAAACGCAGCGATACAATCAAA
>CAYMXC010000005.1:0-23163 GCA_964394135.1 uncultured Phycisphaerae bacterium | reverse complement strand
CGGATTTGCCCGGATTGGTTCGCAACCAGGCATAAATTTATTATCTGTTTTATACATTAAGAATATTTTAGTTAAGCTACTTGCCTGGAAAAGTCAAGCCCCAAGGCGATTTTCCCATCCGTATGGAATCTCTAAAATTTCTGGGCAATCCGTTTTTCTAATGTCTTTTTTTTTAATTTTTGACTCTCATTGCCAAACATGTGAAAATAGCGGCTGCAATGACGGATAGGAGGCCAGAGATGAAAAGGAATTCGCGGATGCTGATAGTTATCGTCGGCATCGTCGCTCTGCTGATTGCATATCGAGGCGTTTCGCCCAAAGCTGGGGCCAAGGTTGACATAAATAGCAGGGAATCAACGTCTCTTCCGGCCCGGCAGTGGCGGATTGCGCTGGTTCCCAGAGATACGGCGTTGGATTTCTGGAAAGCAGTTCGTGCAGGGGCGAACAAGGCGGCCAAAGATACCAGATGCTCGCTGATCTGGAAGGAACCGAATCTGGAGGACAATCCCGACGCACAGAGCGCCGTCATTGACGACTGCATCACCAAAAAGGTGGACGCCGTCGTCGTGGCACCGCTGGACAATAAGGCGATGGTACCCGCCATTCAAAAAATCAACGATGCCCGCATACCGTGCGTCATCATCGATTCAGGGATCAGCACCGACAAGTACGATTCTTTTATCGCCACTGACAATTTCAAGGGCGGGGTTTTGGCTGCCAGGCGAATGGCGGAAGTCCTTCAGGGCAAGGGTAAAGTCCTGATGGTGCAATACATGGCTGGTACCGATTCGACGACCCAGCGGGAAAACGGCTTTGTGGAAACTATCAGTCGACAATTTCCCCACATTACGATCGTGGATAAAAAATTCGGCCAGGATACTATCGAAACGGCCTGGCGGGCGGCGGAAGACTTGCTGAGCCGTAATCCGTCCATCGACGGCATATTTGCATGCAACGAGTCTACCACCCTCGGTGCGCTGCGGGCGTTGGAGGGCATGGGCAATGCTGGTAAAATCAAACTGGTGGGGTTCGACGCTTCCGCCTCCATGATCGCCGCGGTTCGATCGGGTAAAATCGATTCTCTGGTCGTTCAGAATCCTTTCATGATCGGATACCTCGGAGTCAGAGCCGCCGTTGACAGATTGAATGCCAAACCTGTGGAAAAGCGAATCGACACCGGCGTGAAACTGATCACTCGCATCAACCTCGATACGCCTGAAATCCAGCAGTTGCTGAACCCGAAATAATTACCTTTGCGCTGGAGATTTTCGGCTGGATTATTTGTCCATCGCCGGCGCTGTCACTGTTGCTGTCGTTGTTGCCTGGGTTGTTGTAGTCTTACCTTCCAGCACATTTACAATTTTCTCCAGCCATTCCTTGGCCGAACCCGCCGGCTGGCTTGTCGTTCGCGCACCGGTGGAGAATGCAAACGAGTTCAGCTTTGGAATCAGCGATTTCCCCGGCTGAAGCCCCAGGACAAATGCGTCCCATTCCTTCCCCTGCTTTTCTGTCAGACCCTTCCGCCACAGGCAATATTCCCCCAGCTCTGAACCGCTTAAAACCATTTTTCCGAAATGTGCCTTTTGAAACGATTCGTTCGGCCGGCTCCAGCACGCGTAGCAGTATGTTGGCAGACCAATCGTGCCATTTTCGATGTGTAGACTCCACTTGACCGAATGGCTCTCTTTTTTCCACTTCCCATTTGTCTCATAGGGTTCTACTTCAGTCGCCAGGTCAACTTCCAGACTGTCCCAATCGCCTCTGGAAAATACGCTATTTGCAAACATCTCAAAGGCGTTGGTCATGACGCTCATCGGATCGGGCGCAGGAGCATCCTTTTTCGTCTTTTTTTCATTGTTCCATTCTTTCAGTATGGCCTGATATTTCGGGGTTGTGCTGAGATATTTTGAAAGTGATTTTATCGCTTCCTGATGGTTCGACAAAAACGCAATTGATACCGGTACCTGCTTGCGGGAGTCGTATTTCAGTTTTTTCGCCACGATTTCCTGCACGAGCTTCAGATATTGTTCGTCTTTCATGATCGAGTAGATTCGGGGCATGTCCAGCGGGTCGAAATAATTTCTTTCCGCCAGATATTGATATATTCGCATCCACATCTCCCGGCCTGCGCCTTCTTTGTATTTTTCGATGATCTGTCCTTCCATGAAGTACATCGCAAGATTCTTAATATCACGGCGGACGTTTCGGTCCAGAAATTGGCGCAGCTGATCGAAATTCGGCTCCTTGCCCAGTTCCATTTCGAACCAGCCGATCAGATAATTGACTATGGTGTCCGCCGCGTGTTCCATTTCTTTCTGCTGGGCAAACAGATCGTCCAGTCCGCGGAATCGCTCGAAGTATCCGAACGTACTGCCCATCTGGGTTTCATAATGCAGATACCAGCCTGCGCCGCCGATATCCTGCGGCATTATGTTTGTGAAAGTGCCCTCGAAGAAATAGCCATTGGATTTATCTTTCAGCTTTTTCGTCGGCAGCTCAGGATAGGCTTTTTCTATACGCTGCAACTCTTCCTCCGATATGTTTTCCGCCCGCAATTTCCGCTGTATTTCGTCTCCCCTTGGAACAAGAAACAGGCGGTACTTGCTCTTTTCGCAACCAGACAAAATCACCGTGCAGAACATGATCGACATGCAGATTTTTCTGATCATAACAATTCTCCCGAGTGAAAAAGACCATACTGTAAATTACATGGCTTTATTTACCTACAGTTAATATTGGAGCCCTGATTGTCAAATCTTTCAAAAAATATGAAATCTGCTATTTTTCCCCAGCTGTGAACTTTTCCACCATGCGAATCGGGTTGTACGACATCTTCGCCTTGCGCAGCCCTTCGATGCCAAGGTCCTCCTCCCGGTTGACGAAAGTCATGTGCGAAAACTGATGTTCGAGATACTGCTGATTGATCATCTGGTAGGCTCCCCGGACATCGGGCAGCTTTTTCGATATGAATGACGGCCATATCGTGCGTAAGCGGTTCGCCGAAGGTGAACGCCACGGGCCTGCCTTCGACTCGCAGCAGTCCTCCGGAAAACTTCAATCGCTCAAAATTCTTCGCTGCCTCCAGAATCCCCATTTTTTCGTTTTCCAATGATTCCTGCGATTCGCAGTCGCGTTTTTTACACCATTCGATCTCCGCGCGGCAGACTTCGTCCAGCAGTTCAGCGGTCAGAGGATGGTAGCTGGAATGATACTTCTCCTTGAAGACGTTGATGTGATTACGTTTGTCTTTGAATTTTTTTCCATCGAGTTCGATAAGGTCTTTGACTCGGTAGATGTAGTCGAACCGGTCGGGTTCCGGGGCAATTATAAATCGCCCTGGCATCGCCTCTTCCATCGCTCGGGCCCGGTCCGCTCCGATCGCACGCATGAAAAATGGAATCCGCCTTTGATGGAAATCTTCTATTATTTTTTCCAGGACTGCCCGCAGGTCGCCAATACCCAGGGGCATCAAAGCCACTGGGGGACGATCCGGATCGGTGATTCGGATGCACAGGAAATCTTCCGTTTCGCAAAATTGAGTCTGCCGGGTGAAGTGCCAGATGAAAAAATTAGTGAACGTGTAATCGGACAGCTCGATCGGAGCGAGAGAGATATACCGGTCGAAGATTTCCTTATCGTCGAGGGTAATTTCCTTCCAGTCCATAATTTTAAACCTCCCTTTACCCATCATTGTACTCTGCCGGTCGGCCTGTAAAAAGAAAAAAGGGGCAGCGTTCGATGCTGCCCCTGGGAAGTTTATACCTGATTCAAAATTTTAGAGCAAATATCCGATCGTCGGAAGCTGACCGACCAGCGGTGCGACATAATCGCGGAAGCTGTCGTTAATATTGTTGCCTTCCGCTGTGATGTATTCGCTCGGCAGCGATTTGGTCTGCCTGGCCACAGAGGTCAGTTCGGTCGGAATCGTATCGATTGCGTAATTGGCTCCGTTGCCGATTCGACGGATGGCCACTGATCCGCTCTTGCCTTCCGCGAGGGCATAATCCACAGCCTTCTGCCCCACCAGGCGAGCTTCCCGCGCATCGACTTCGCTGTAAATTCCAGCGAAAGATCGCTGCAGGTACCCGAAGGTATCAGCCCGAACACGAAGTTTCTTGCCGAGGTTCGTCTTGATGTATTCGGACAAAAAGTCGCCCAGCGCACCCGTGCCCGAAAGCTGAATGTTTCCGTGTGCGTCGCGCTCCTTCAAATTACCCACTTTCGTGGTAATCGCATTGCCTTCTTTGTCGTGAATGCCTTCACTGACGGCGATAACGCAGCGGTTGTATTTTTTCATCATGGCATCCACGTCCTTGAGGAACTGGCTTTCGTCAAAGTTGACCTCGGGCACGTAGATCAAGTGCGGGCCGGCGTCTTGCCGCGTACGTGCCAGGATTGATGCAGCCGTGAGAAATCCCGCGTGGCGGCCCATGATCACGTTGATCTTTATCCCTGGCAGCGAGCGGTTGTCCATGTCGTCGCCCATGAAGGCGGATGCGACAAATCGGGCCGCCGAACCGAAGCCTGGGCAATGGTCCGTCACCCGCAGATCGTTGTCGATCGTTTTGGGAATATGATACACCCTAAGATCGTATCCGCTCTTCTGAGCCAGTTGATTGACGATATTGGCTGTATCAGCCGAATCGTTCCCGCCGATATAGAAGAAATAACGAACGTCGTTCTTACGGAAGACGTCGAAAATCTTCTTGCAATATTCTTCATCCGGCTTGTCGCGTGTGGAGCCCAGAGCCGCTGACGGCGTTACCGCCACTGCTTCCAGGGTCTTGGAGTCTACCTTGTCCAACGGAATGAAATTCTCATTTATGACTCCTCGAACGCCATGGACCGCCCCTAGGAGTCCGGTAATTTCCGAATACTTGCGAACCTGTTCGATCACGCCGACCAGTGATTGATTGATCACCATTGTCGGGCCGCCCGATTGACCCACTACCGCCTTGCCTTTTATTTTCTCCGCCATTGCTGGTTACTCCTTATATAATCAAACCGTTGGTTTTATCAAAACCAAGTTTCAGAAAGACACATACTAGTCAATCCACGCCTTCTTTTCAATGTTTTTCCCGACAGTTTCAGCCAAGCCGGGATCAGGCTGAAGTTCATGGCAAACATTGCTTATTATTTCCATCATATTGGAAACCGACGATTAAACTGGTATAAAATAGTAAGTTGACATCTCAGCGAGCATTTAAACCCTGTAATAAAAATAAGCTAATGCAAACGATTAAAAGTATGGGGGTGTCTGGTATCTTTAGGATGGAAAGTGTTAAGCATGGAAAACGTTTTTAATCTCAGTACAGGACTTCCCGCCCTGGATCGAATGCTTCAGGGGTTGATCCCCGGCGACAACGTCGTCTGGCAGGTGGACAGTATCGACGATTATCTGCCTTTCGTCGAACCCGTATTGATCCAGGCCAGCCGGCAGAAGGCGAGGGTCATTTATTTCCGCTTCGCCCGGCATCGGCAGCTGATACAGGAAAACGAAGATACGACTATCGTTCGGCTCGATCCGCAGATGGGGTTCGAAAAATTCCTGAGTGAAATTCTCGACGTGATCGAAAAGGCCGGTCCGAACGTTTACTATATTTTCGACTGCCTGTCGGACCTTGCGGCCGACTGGTTTTCCGACCGCATGCTCGGCAACTTCTTCATGATCACCTGCCCTTCCGTTTTACAGATCAAGGCAATTGCCTATTTTGCCCTCTTGAAAAATCATCATTCCTTCCACGCCACCGACGGTATCAACAATACCGCCCAGATTATCCTGGAAGTTTACCGGGAGCAGAACGAAATTTATTTGCATCCGGTCAAGGTCTTCGCCCGTCACAGCCCCACCATGTACATGCTCCACAAATGGGAAAAAGATGAGTTTCGACCCATCAGCGGCAGTGCGATCACCTCGCAGGTTCTGGCCGGCAATCCCAAGCCATGGATGGAGTTCACTATCCAGCGCCGCGGAATCTGGGCTCAGACCTTTCTTCAGGCCCAGGAGACTCTTGACGCCGTCCGCAACGGCAAAGGCTCGCCAGAGGCAGTGGAGTATTATTTCGACCGTTTGCTCAAGATGGCCGTCACTCGTGACGAGCGGTTCACCGCCCTGGCCAAACAATATTTCGACCTTGCCGATCTGATCGAGATATTCAAACGCATGATCGGAACCGGCCTGATCGGCGGAAAGACTCTCGGCATGCTCATGGCCCGGGCGATCCTGAGAAAAAATGGCGGACCGTGCGCCGACCGCCTGGAGGCACACGATTCCTTCTTCATCGGCTCCGATGTGTTCTACACTTTCATGGTCCAGAACGGATGCTGGTGGCTGAGGCGAAAGCAAAATGACTTTACCACACTGCTCAACCGGGCCCAGCAGGCGAGAGAAAAAATGCTGCTCGGGACATTTCCGGAATACATTCGAAACCAGTTCTCTGAAATGCTGGAATATTTCGGCCAATCCCCAGTCATTGTCCGGTCCAGCAGTCTCCTCGAGGACAATTACGGTAATGCCTTTTCGGGAAAATATGAAAGCGTCTACTGCGCCAACCAGGGTACGCTTCAGCAGCGTCTTGAAGCCTTCCTAGTTGCCCTGCGTACTGTGTACGCCAGCACCTTAAGCAAGGAGGCCCTGCTATATCGGCTCCAGCATCACCTCCTTGACCGGGACGAACAGATGGCTATTCTCGTTCAACGGGTTTCAGGTGAAATGTACGGTACGTTATATTTTCCTCCGCTCGCCGGTGTCGGTTTTTCCTTCAACCCCTATGTGTGGAATGAAGATATCGATCCGCAGGCGGGTATGCTGAGGCTAGTCTTCGGACTGGGCACGCGGGCGGTGGAGCGAAACGACGACGATTACACCCGCGTGGTTGCCCTCAACGTTCCCCACAAGCGACCCGAAGCCAATCAGGACGAATGCCGCCGATACGCACAAAGGCGAGTGGACGTTCTGGACCTTCAGGCCAATCAACTGGTCACCAGGCGGTTTGATGAAGTGGCCAAAGCCATTCCTGAATCCCTGTTGTCGATCCTGGCTTCGCCAGACGAGGAAATTCTGAATCTGATCAAGGGAAAAAAAGATCGTGACCTGTTTCCCTGGAACCTGACCTTCGATCGGCTGTTCTCCGAAACCACTTTTATCGCTGATATGCGCCGGATTCTGGAAACTCTGGCCGGTGCTTACAATTATCCTGTAGATATAGAATTTACGCTGAACTTCCTTGAAAACGGCAGCTATCGCATCAATCTGCTTCAGTGCCGGCCATTCCAGGTCCGAATCAAACGGGACGGCATGGGACTCAAAACGCCCAGCGATGTTCCGGCGGACAAAATCGTTTTGGAAACTCGCGGACCGATTATCGGTCAAAGTCTGGCCACCGCGGTGGATCAATTGATTTATGTCGTTCCCTCCGTTTACAGCAAGATGCCCGAAAGCCAGCGTTATTCCGTCGCCCGTCTGATCGGCCGACTGACCCGGCATGAATCCATCGACAATAGCGCCAAAATCACCATACTTCTGGGCCCTGGGCGATGGGGAACGTCCATGCCATCCCTCGGCGTGCCAGTTTCGTTCGCCGAAATAAATAGGGTTTGGGTCCTGGGCGAAATCGTTCTTATGCATGAAAATCTCGTACCCGATGTCTCGCTGGGCACGCACTTTTTCAATGATTTGGTGGAAATGGATATTCTCTACCTGGCGGTCTTCCCGGAAAAGCCGGGCCACCGGATCAACGAGACTTTTTTCCTGCAGATGCCCAATCATCTGACCGACCTGCTGCCCGATGCTGCATCATGGATCGGCGCCGTGAAGGTCATCGACACCGCGGACCTGCCGTTTGGCACACAGCTGTACCTCAATGTCGATTCCATGAAACAACATGCCATCTGCTACCAGGATATTCGGCAGTAGATGGCACGTCGTTTTTCAGTTCTCGCCGCCGAATCGCTCCAAAACGATCGGCTGGTCGGATGTATTGATATACGAAACTTTCTTGCGTTTTATACAATCCCCTGATCCAGCATGGCATCGGCGACCTTGACGAACCCGGCAATATTAGCTCCCATAACCAGGTTATGCGGCTGGCCATATGCTTTCGCCGTTTCGTAGACATTTTTGTGAATGGCCCGCATGATCTGATGCAGCCGGCCGTCCACTTCCTCCCGTTGCCAGTTGATTCGCATTGAGTTCTGAGCCATTTCCAAACCTGAAGTCGCCACACCGCCAGCGTTGGCAGCCTTGCCGGGACCGTACAGAATCTTCTTTGCTATAAATTGATCCATACCGTCCGGTTCGGTCGGCATATTGGCACCTTCGCTGACCAGGATACATCCGTTGTTCAGCAGCGTCTTGGCGTCCTCACCGCTGATTTCATTCTGCGTCGCACAAGGAAATGCACAATCGCATTTAACGCCCCAGGGCCGTTTGCCTTTCAAAAATTCCGAACCTGGAAATTTTTCCGTATATTCGCTGATCCGACCGCGGCGAATATTCTTGAGATCCATGACCCAAGCCAGCTTCTCCGCGTCGATCCCGTTGCGATCGTAGATCGTGCCGTCGGAATCCGAAAGCGTGACCGCCTTGGCGCCAAGCTGATTGAGTTTTTCCACCGTGTACTGAGCCACGTTTCCCGAACCCGACACGGTACAAACTTTTCCCTTCAGCTCATCGTTGCGGCTCTTGAGCATTTCCTGGGCAAAATAAACGGCGCCGTAACCTGTGGCTTCAGGCCGAATCAGCGATCCGCCCCAGTTCAATCCCTTACCCGTAAGGACCCCGGTAAACTCATTGCGAAGTTTTCGATATTGACCGAACAAAAAACCGATCTCCCTGCTACCGACCCCGATATCGCCCGCGGGCACATCGATATCCGCCCCGATATGTCGATACAACTCGGTCATAAAGGCCTGACAGAACCGCATTACTTCATTATCGCTCTTTCCCTTCGGATTGAAATCCGATCCGCCCTTCGCACCGCCCATCGGCAGCGTCGTGAGTGCATTTTTAAACACCTGCTCGAAGGCCAAAAATTTCAAAATACTCAAGTTCACCGACGGATGAAATCGCAACCCGCCCTTGTACGGCCCACTCGCACTGTGCATCTGAATACGAAAACCGCGATTCACCTGGACTTCGCCTTTGTCGTCCATCCAGGTCACGCGGAAAATGATCAGTCGCTCCGGCTCCGTCATCCGTTCCAGAATCTTGGCCCGCTGATATTTCGGGTTCTGCTCGATAAAAGGAATCACCGACCGCGCAACCTCGTGAACCGCCTCCTGAAACTCAACCTCGCCGGGGTTCTTGGCGATCACTTGATTCATAAAGACATTCAACGTATCTGACATAACGGCATCCTTTCTACTTTAAATTCCATGTAAATCGTCGATTTTACTATAAATATATTTAAATATCAAGCCGATTATCATTAATTGTTCTTATACTATTCATTAACTAATTTCATTCGTCCAAGCCTCCCGTGTATTTCTCTGTTAGAAACGGTTATTTTAATATTCCTTTTCCTTATGCTCCCTTCTTTTTGTATCATGTGTTCTTATATTCGCCATACCGGGACTGATGCAAAACACGGATTTTATCCAGCAGAAGCTTGACGAAACTCCGTGCGCTGGGGCACAATGATTGTTGATTCGACTTTTTCGCATAGGAGACAAGGTATGATCAGCCAACGGGAGATTGAAGATGCACGACTGCGAACCATTGAATACATGCAGCGAGCCGGTATCGTTCTGCGAGACGACGAAAAGAAAAACATCGAAGTAGCCGACTTCGGCCTCAATGAGCTGACGATTTTCGGGCTGGAAATACTCGTCTACGTCAATACCCAACGCTGCTGTGCCAAGGAACTGGTCATGTTCCCCGGCCAGATCTGCCCACAGCATCGCCATCCGCCCTACGAAAAGTGCCCAGGCAAGGAAGAGACCTTCCGCTGCCGATGGGGACAGGTCTACCTCTATATCCCCGGCGATCCTGAACCGGCACCAAAAGCCCGCGTGCCGGATACAAAGAAAAATTTCTTTTCCGTATGGCATCAGATCATTCTGAATCCCGGCGATCAGTATACCCTCCTGCCCGACACATGGCACTGGTTCCAGGCTGGTCCGCAGGGTGCAATCGTCTCGGAATTTTCCACACAGTCCCGCGACGACCTGGATATCTTTCTCGATCCTAAAATCAAGCGGGTCGAATAAAGTGTAATAAAATAGAATAAAACGAGGGCTATATGAAAATCACTCGCCGTAAAACCCGCAGTATTCAAGTCGGCAAGGTTGCCATCGGCGGCAGCGCTTCCGTCGTCATTCAATCCATGACCAACACGCTCACGCACGAGATCGACGCCACTGTCGGACAAATCAATCGTCTGGTCGCGGCCGGCGCAGAAATTGTCCGCGTCGCTGTGCCAACTCATAAAGATACCGCCGCACTGAAAGAAATACTTCGACAGGTAACCGTGCCCATTGTCGCCGACGTGCATTTCCACTTCGATCGCGCACTCGAGGCCATCGCCGCCGGCGTGCACAAGATCCGCCTAAATCCCGGCAATATCCGCGACCGCGACAAGGTCGCGAAGGTCATCGCCGCCGCCAAAGACGCCGGCATCGCCATTCGCATCGGAGTCAACTCAGGCTCCATCCGCACCGCCGACCAGCTCGGGGCAAAAATCGATCCGGAGCACATGGTCAAACTCATGGTTGACGAGCTGGATTCCTACATTCAATTTTTCCGGCAAAATCATTTCGAAAATCTGGTTCTCTCAGCCAAGAGTTCAGATGTAACCCAGACCATCGATCTTTACCACTCCATCGCCGGGCGATACGATTATCCCCTGCACCTTGGCCTCACGCATGCCGGCACGGTCCTGACCGGCGCGGTTCGCTCCGCGACCGCCCTTTCGCCCCTGCTCGCGCAAGGCATCGGCGATACCATTCGCATCTCACTCAGCGGCGATCCTGTCGAAGAAGTGTATATCGCCAGACAGATTCTGGCCGATTTCGGCCTGCGGAAATTCGACGCACCGGAACTCATCGCCTGCCCAACCTGCGGTCGATGCCGGATCGATCTGCCGAAAGTCGCAGAAGAAGTGGAAAAAGAATTGCGACAAGTGAAAAAGAATCTCAAAGTAGCCGTCATGGGTTGTATTGTCAACGGCCCCGGCGAAGCAGCCGATGCCGATGTCGCACTGGTCGCCGGGCAGGATTGCGGATTCATCTACATTAAAGGTCAGCGAGTTGCACGCGTCAAACCGGCGGAAATGGTCCAGGCCCTGATTGAGCATGTCAAACAATATCAGTCGTAACCCGACCGGAACTGCCGGGCAATATGGTCACGTTCCGACGTGGCCATGTCTTTGGTTTCATGAGGCATATATCCTCCGAACCAGATGCACTGCCGGTCGTTGTTAATTTCTCGGTTATTTCCGGCGGAGGGCAGAGAATGGGCTTCTGAGCCGAGAGATTCTCAGGAGTCGTCAGGAATTTACGATGGCAGGTTCCTCCGGCGATTGAGGATCTGTTCGTTGCGAACCAAAGCTGTTCTTGCGGGCAATCACAATGTATAGCAGACTACGCTTCGCTTTTTTTCGCCTGCGTTCGGGTAAGCTATTTGGCTTGATGGAAATTTTGGAAGCGGGCATGGGCTTTTAAACTGCCTACCCGGAGCCATTCGCTCCTGAACCAACGGAGTCGGAAAAAGGGAAATTTTGAAAATATTCAATCTTTTTGCCAGAAATGACGGGGTAACGGCGAATTTTCTTGACAAATAGTTATCGAGATGCTAAGTTACATTTTTGGTTCAGGGAATTTATCGACATGATCCGAAGGAGTGAAAATTCGCGTAAACAGCTGACCGGCCTCTGGCTGGCGACGTATGTTTTCTGCGCGAAGCGCTCCGCGGCCTGCACCTCCGTCAATCCGCAGATTGTAAACACGCACGTCAGAATTACGGAGGTTACGCCCTAGAAGGATCTGAGTTTTTCAGTGTAAAAATAAAGCCTTCCGGGCGTAATAAACCCGGAAGGCTTTTTTGTTGGGCAAAAATGTACCTGGTGGATCGAGCGACCTATGTGCGGTGATCCCAACACCGTTTCGGTAACGGAAGGAGGCCTGTATGAAACTGAATTTGAATGACGACCAGCTAAGGACAACTCGGTCTGCGACCGTAAGGGGGCGCGGTCTGAGTGACGACGAACGACTTACCGGCCAATGGTTCCACGAGGAGCTCAAAGCCCTTACAAAGTCATTCAGTTCGCGCCTCCAGCTGCTGGATTGCGCGTGCGAGAAAGATGATCAGGATATCGCCCTCGTTCGCCATGGCTATTTCATTCAGCATTTCGAGCAGGGATCACCGATGTCCGAACCGGAATATTCGACTCATCAGGTCAATATGTATATTCCGTTTCGCCGATGCCGGTGGGAGGACCTGTCAGAGGAGTTCGATCAGCGATTCGACGCTGTATTCTGCCAGGATGATTTATATCCCAGCCGACATAACGATCGCCTGGTCCAGTCCTTTCGCGGAATCCGATCGGTGCTGAAGGACGGCGGGGTTTTCGTAATCTACTCGCGCCGACCGCTCAATACTGTGCAATTAATGGCCGGACTGATCGAGGCCGGATTTATCAATCCCGAGGCCGATTGCGACCGCCTGAAAGGAATCTACACGATCAAGGCCAAGTCGATATGGATCTGACGGAAAATTAAAAACCGAGAAACTTTCATATTGTGTTTGTCAATACAGAACGGAACCATTCCATGCAAACGATACCTGAATGGCAATATAACGAATTCGAACATACAGGCGTGAATTATGCCGATGCCGAAATCGCCCAGGACTACGATCAGCAGCACCAGCGATTTCGCAATTATCAAAAAGACACGGAGCAGATCATGGGTCTGCTCGGCCTGGATAAATCGCAGACGGTAATTGACATGGGCTGCGGCACCGGTGCCTTTGCTCTCCACGCCGCGCCGTTTTGTCGAAAGGTGTATGCGGCGGATGTATCGCAAGCAATGTTGGAGTGCGCAAAGCAAAAAGCTCAGGCGCAAGGCCTGACGAATATCGAGTTTCACGAAGGCGGCTTTTTAACATATGAACATAAGGCGGAGCCGGCCGATGCGGCGATCTCAACCGTGGTGCTCCATCATTTACCGGATTTCTGGAAGCAGATCGGCTTGCAAAGAGTTTCTGCCATGCTCAAGCCAAGCGGAAAGTTTTATCTGGCCGATGTCGTTTTTTCGTTCGATCCTGCCGATTATCGCACCCGGCTCGACCAGTGGCTTAACGGTTTTGCGGAAAAAGTGGATAAGGATTTTGCCATGAGGGCAGCTACACATGCCAGCCGGGAATTCAGCACGTGGAGCTGGATCATGGAAGGTCTGCTGGAACGGGCTGGATTCACAATCGAAAAACAAATTGTGCGGGAAGCATTTTTAACCTGTTATCTGTGCAGCAGGAAATTCTGAAATGAGCTATTTCCCTTTTTCCTTCATTATCGGATCAAGATACGGAATTTGACTTGGCTGGCTAGGAACCACAAGGTTTTAAAAAATACCTGTTGAAATTTTTGCCATCTTGTGTATATTGTCCAAATTATCTATTTTTCAGTAGATATTCGGCTGGGGTGGGATTTTCCGTTTTGGGGTGATGGCATGGAAAATGAAGAAAAGAAAGACGGCCGGTCTGCCGAGGAACTGGATTGTCTGCGTCGGCGAGTTCATGACGTGGAAGAATCTCTATCGCGATTCGGGAACAGCGAAGGGAACCTGTGGAATCCGGAAAAGCTTTATCGGCTTCTGGCAGAGAATGTAAATGACGTCATCTGGACAGTCGATAAAAACCTGAAGATCACATTTGTCAGCCCATCTGTTGAAGTTCTTTCCGGATACACTCCGCAAGAGGTTCGGAATCTGCCACTGGAAAAGATTCTGACGCCGGCATCGTTGAATCTCGTTCATCAAATGAATGCCCTACGCGTAAAGAAAAAAGAAAAAAATGAACCCATCCAAAACGATCCTGTGGAATTGGAAGTTTTTCGAAAAGACGGTACCGTCATTTGGATCGAAAACCGGTCCAAAGAAATATTGGACGATCAGGGTCAATGCGTAGGATTTCTGGGTGTTTCACGGGACATTACATCGCGAAAGCGAGCAGAGGCGGAAATTCTCCGCCGGGATGCCATTCTGGAATCGCTGCGCCTGACCGCCGAAAAAATTCTACAGACTGGACCATGGGAAAAAGACCTTTCGGACGTTCTGGCCCATCTGGGCCGAGCCACGGATGCCACGCGGGTGTTCATTCTCAAAAATCGCCGGAATCAAACGGGACAGGAGCGGCCGAATCTGGAATATGAGTGGATGACGTCTGAAGCCAAAACTTCGGATCGAAAAATCGATTTGACAGATTTCTCCTGGCTTGACCTGAGCTTCTCGCCCTGGAAAAATCGCCTGGCCTGCGGTGACTTTATCTGCGACCATGACCTAGATTGCTCAAACACCACGGAAAATCTTCATGCCCCCTGGAATATTCCGTCTTTTTTATGGGTTCCCATCTTTGTGGATCGTCAGTGGTGGGGAGTAATCGGATTCGAAGACTGCCTTCGGAAACGTAAGTGGTCGCAGATCGAAATCGATGCAATCCGGGCAGTGGCTGGAACTTTCGGCGCCGCCCTTCGCCGCCGGGATGTGGAAGAATCACTTCGCCAGAGTGGAGAACGTTTCCGGGCAGCATTTGAAGACGCCGCCATCGGAATGGCCCTGGTCTCCACCGATGGCCGATTCCTGCAGGTCAATCGGACACTATGCGAGTGTCTGGGTTATTCGCAGCAGGAACTGCTGACCATGACGTTTCAAAACAAGGTTTATTCCGAGGATATCCATGTCAGCCTCGATCGGGTGTACCACATGCTCAGCGGTGAACTTCGATCGGCACAGGTGGAAAAACGATATTTCCACAAGCTTGGGCATCTGGTTTGGGTTCAGGTTCATTCCACCCTCGTGCGGGATAGCTGTGGAAACGCCTTGTATTTCATTTCACAGTTTCAGGATATTACCAAACGCAAAGAAGCGGAGGAAAAAATCCGGGTCTACCAGAGACAGCTGCGATCTCTGGCGTCCCGATTGTCGCTGACGGAAGAACGCGAACGGCGACGAATTGCCACCGAGCTGCACGACAATATCGGGCAAACCCTGGCAATTTCAAAAATCAAACTGGGAACGCTGAAAAAATTGGTGGAAAATACGACTTTCGTCGACGCAGTGGAAGAAATCCGGGACCTCATCGAACAGGCCATCAAATATACGCGGTCCCTGACTTTCGAACTAAGCCCTCCGATCCTTTACGAATTGGGGTTCGAATCCGCCGTGGAATGGCTGTTGGAACATCTACAGAAAACTCATCGGTTTTCCATAAAATTCGAAGACGATCACAACCTCAAACCGCTCAGCGAAGACATGCAAGTGGTTCTCTTCCAGGTGGTCCGCGAACTCCTGATGAACGTCGTCAAACACGCCCAGGCATCCGAAGTCCGCGTTGCGATCGCTCGCGCGGAAAATTACATCCGAATCGAGGTGGAAGATAACGGCGTAGGTTTCGATTCTTCCGATATCGCACTGCAACAGCACAAAAATCACGGATTCGGAATCTTCAGTGTAAGGGAACGATTGGCCTATCTGGGGGCAAATTTCGAAATTCATTCTCAGCCGGGATGCGGAACTAAAATTCTCCTTCAGGCCCCATTAAAAACCCAATAAGCAAGAGACGAATCGCCCTGAAAGAATATTTGCTTCGCCTGCTTCCTGCGGTACAATCTGCAGAAATAATCAGTACTGGCATCCTCTCATGGAGACCCTATGAATTCGATATTGAAGTCTTTGTCCGCCCTGCCGCTTCTATTCCTGGCGGTCTTGCCTTCCTGCCATTTTTTTCAACGAAACACTCAGCCGCCCCGCCAGCCAACCAGCGGTCCCGGTGGAGCTGAATATCGCCATGCCAGAGTCGTCAAGAATGTTTTTGGTAAAGGTGCAGATCAATATTGGCTTTATGAACCTGCAGAGCCTGCGCCCAAAAAAGCTCCAGTGGTTGTATTTCTGCACGGCTGGCTGGTGACCAACCCCAAAGCATACGGCGCCTGGATCAAGCATCTGGTGCGCCGGGGCAATATTGTTATTTATCCCCGCTACCAGGCAGGGGCGTTCACTCCCGTTACCTCTTTTACTCCCAACGCCGCCAATGCGATCCATGCTGCGATGCATCGCCTGCAAATGCCGGGACATGTCCGGCCCGATTTGAAAAAGTTCGCCATTGCAGGACACTCCATTGGAGGCGCCATTGCCGCCAATCTCGCCGCCGGTGCGGATCTGTATAAGATTCCCCAGCCTGTGGCTGTTATGTGCGTCGAACCGAACTGGGATTATCAAAAAGACCGTGACGGCATGATCCTGGACGATTTACGCCGAATTCGTTCGGAAACCCTGCTTCTCACCATCGCGGGCGATGAAGATTTTCTACTCGGAAAATTCGGGGCGGAAAAAATCTTTAATGAAACGACCGCCATTCCTCTGCAAAATAAAAACATGGTTGTTTTCGTTTCCGATCGCCATGGCTATCCGCCGTTGATTGCTGATCATCTGGCGCCGCTGGCCTTTGACGACGAATTCGACAACCAGGAATCGCTGGATGTTTGCCACCATGCCTATCCCCCTTACGCCCGCTATACCGTCAGCTCCATGGACTACTACGGATTCTGGAAACTCCTCGACGGCCTGACCGACGCAGCCTTTTATGGCAAAAATCGTACCTTTGCCCTGGGCAACACACACCAGCAGCGATTCATGGGAACCTGGTCCGACGGCAAACCGATTCGGGAGCTGATCGTCTTTACGCGCCCGGAATAAAAAAGACAAATTTTAAAATGTCTTATGCTGATTGGAGGACGACGACGGCGGCGGGTTGAATCAGGCGCAAAGTCAGGCTCTCTGAAATGACAAATTCGAAACTCCGCCCCTGCGGACCAACGAAACCCGTAATGATGTCCTGGCCCAGAACGATGGAGGCAAACTGTCGGCCCGACGCAAGCAGCACGCCGCCGGACGACAATGCGCCCGACTTGATAATCCCGTCCGTTATGAACGTTTGAAGATGCTGGAATTCCGTTAGGTTTCCCTGTGGATACAGACGAAACAGGGAGTTATACAACGTCGGCGCCAGGGCCAGCGTATAGGGGCCGTGAAAGCCGGCGCCATCGAGCCGATTGACCGCCCCGATGATATTATTGATCGGGGTACCGATATTGTTCCAGGATTCGAGTTGAATGGTTTGAACACCTGCGGCATTGGTCAGGCCTTTGGTCCCGAGTTCACGAATCCCGTTGAAAAGAATGTCGTCTTCCTTGCGCGCCAGGATTATGGCTGCATTGGCGATGGCGCCGGCGTCTAAAGGCGCCCCCTGCTGTTCGAACGATGCGATATCCCTGGCCGAGAGGGTAAAGGTGCTTTCAATATCCACCACCGGCATCATCTCGCTGGACACCACATTCACCTCGCCCTGCTTGTGATCGGCCCGGATCTGGTGATCTGGACCCGTCATGGCCTTGAAGCCCATTCCGACCGGCCCATCCACATACAGCAGTCGCCGAGCAGTCAATTGACTCCGGACAACATCCGTTACGATCTGGTCGATCTTCCGCCAGACCGCTTCGCTGAAAGGCGCATCGTTTCGACCTGAAAGATTATCCGCCATGTCTGGCCTCCTTTACGGTTTCATGTTTCCAATTGTAGCAACCCGATCGTCCGAGCCGGACGCGGGAACCGCTTTGTGATTTTCGAGAAGTTCGTTGACTTCGGCGGCTCCCTGGGCCATCAGAGATTCCTCATCGGCCAAAAGAAGATTCAGCAATCGTTGAAATTCACCGGCGTGAACACGCTCTTCATTAGCCACTTCCTGCAGAACGGCCCTGGCAATTTCGTTGTCGGTAGCATCGGCAATCGCTTCATACTGATGAATGGCCTCCTCTTCCGCCGAGAGCGACAAACGAATCGCACGGGTCAATTCCCGAAACGTGAGTTTCCGATCCGGCGTCACCCCGGTGAATGGATTGACAAATTCAGGCATGATTTGCTCCTTTATCCCGGAAAATGTTTGAACATTTACTCTTCTATTGGAATCGCCTCCGTCGGACAGTTTTCAGACGCTTCGCGGACACATGCTTCGAGTTCGGGCAACACCTGCTCCACTTTCGCCCGCGCAAGTTTGTCGTCACCCCACTCGAAGATTTCCGGACACGTCTCAATACACAAACCGCAACTGATACACTTGATTGGATCCACCCTGACTTTCATGCTGTACCCCCTGAAATCTATTTATCAATATACCGTCTTAATCGCCCAAATCAAGCGATGAAAAATTCGATGATCATCACCTGTGGCATCATGTTTCCGAATCACCAACGCCTTCAAGGTGTTCCGCCTTCCTGGGCCCTGACCTTGTCACGATATTTTTCCAGCAAGGCTGGAATTTGATCGGGCTTGAGCCGGCCGTGGACTTCGTTTTCGATCACCACTACCGGCGCCAGGCCACAGGTGCCCAGACAGCGGGAAATCTCCAGCGAGAACATCCCGTCTTTGCTGGTCTCGCCGATATCCACACCAAGCTCCTCCCTGAACCTAGCCAGAATTTCACTGGCGCCTTTGACATAGCAGGCTGTGCCCATGCACACGTGAATGATGAATTTCCCCCTTGGCCGCAATCGGAAAAAATGATAGAACGTCGCCACACCGGAGACCATCGTCGCCGGCACCTGCAACAACTGAGCAATTGCGTCCATGTGCCGCCGGTCCAGAAAACCGAAATGGTCCTGCACCATGTGCATGACCGAAATCAACTGTCCGGCAGGATGCTCTGTTTTGCGACATTCCTCGATGTATTTGACAATGTTTTTCGGCAGGACCGATTTGGCGTCCGCCTCGACTTCGCTCCAATTGTCGGTCGTCGGTTTAACTTCCATATTACTTCACCCCTCGCGGCAGCTTAGCTGCATAATGAGTATGTAAAAGTTCATGGGCTTTTGGGCTTCCGGGCCTGCCGAGAAATTCCTCATATATCATTTTCACTGCCGGGTTCTCGTGCGATCTTCGCAATTTCTTGGCTGCGTCGATCGTATAGAGCGCCCTGCCTCTCATCTTCAGCAATTGCGGGTCCAGCACTTTCATACCCCGCGGCGGATAAGGCTGGCCTCCGCCACCGCTGCATCCGCCCGGACACGCCATGATCTCGACAATGTGATATTGCTTTTCGCCGCTGCTAACACGATCGAGCACAGTCTTGGCATTGACAAGCCCGTTGGCCACCGCCACACTCAGCGTCCGGTCGCCGATCTTCACCTCGGCCTCACGCAATCCCTCGACGGATCGCACCTCCGTAAAGTCCAGTTTGTCCGCAGGCCGGCCTGTGAGTTTTTCCGACGCCGTCCGCAACGTCGCCTCCATCACCCCGCCCGTAATGCCGAAGATATCGCCGGCGCCGGTGGCGATGCCCAGCGGCGCGTCAAACTCACCGTCGGGCAGATGGACAAAATCGATCCCGTAGCACTTGATCATCCAGATCAACTCCCGCGTCGTCAGCACAGCATCGGTATAGGGAACACCCTCGGTCAGATAATGTTCCTTTCGGCGGGATTCATATTTTTTCGCAACGCACGGCATCACCGCGACCATGTAAATCGTTTTCGGGTCCAGTTTCATTTTTTCCGCGTAATAGGTTTTCGTCAGCACCGACATCATCATCATGGGCGATCGGCAGGTCGAGGCATGCGGAATAAGGTTCGGATAAAACTTTTCCAGAAAATTGACCCACCCCGGCGAACAGGACGTGACCATTGGCAGCAAACCGCCGCTTTCTAGCCGGGGCAGAAATTCGTTGGCCTCTTCCACAATCGTCATATCCGCGCCAAGGTCGGTATCGAAAATGGCGTGAAATCCGAGCCGACGAAGAGCGGTGATCATTTTTCCCGTTGCCGGCGTACCTGGCGGCAAATCGAAGCCCTCCCCGATGGCTGCACGAATTGACGGCGCCGTCTGCACCACGACATGCCGATTCGGATCGTTCAAAGCCTGCCAGACGTCTTCCGTGCTGCTCTGCTCCAGAAACGCCGCCGTCGGACAAACATTGATGCACTGACCGCACTGGATGCAAACCGAATCGTCCATTTCGGCCCCGTGCGCAGGCGTAACGACGGTGAGGAACCCACGCCCCTGCCGACCAAGATTGTTTACTCCCTGCACCTCCGCGCAAACCCGGACGCATCGCCCGCACAATACGCACTTTTCCGAATCGCGCACAACCGATTTACTGGACTTTTCGATTTCAAACCGCTTCCGCTCGCCCTTGAAGAGTCGTTCTCGCACTCCCAGCGAGTAGGCGAGGTTCTGCAACTCGCAGCGGCCGTCCCGCTCGCAGGTCTGACAGTCCATCGGATGGTTGTCGATCAGCAATTCCACGATGTCACGCCTGGCCTGGCGAATCTCCGGCGAATTGGTCTCTACGATCATACCTTCCCACACCTGCACACTACAGGCGGTCATGTAATAGCCCATGTCCTTTACGTCCACGATGCACACCCTGCAGGCGCCCATCAAACTCAGATCCGGATGATAGCAGAGCGTGGGAATGTCGATGCCCAGCGTCGCCGCCGCCTCCAGGATCGTAGTCCCCTTTTCGACCGTCACCTGTTTGCCATCTATGGTCAAATGAATCATTTCGTTCATGCCGATTGCACCTGCAGTTTATTTTTTATTCACAGCACCAAACCGACAGACACTAAAACATCTTCCACACTTTATGCATCGCGATTGATCGATCTGATGCATTTTTTTCGGCTGACCGGAAATACATTGCACCGGACACACCCTAGCACAGGCCGTGCACCCCACGCACTTTTCCGGATCGATTTCATAATGAATCAAAGCGGTACATTTCCTGGCAGGACATCGCTTTTCTTTTACGTGCGCCTCGTATTCGCTGCGATAATGCCGCAGCGTACTCAAAATCGGGTTCGGACAGGCACGGCCCAAACCACAGAGCGACGATTTTTTAACCAGTTTCCCAAGCCGTTCGAGCTTGTCCAAGTCTTCTAGCGTCCCCTGACCCGCCGTGATCCTTTCGAGAATCTCCAGCATGCGTTTCGTGCCTTCACGACAGGGCGTGCACTTGCCGCAAGACTCATCCTGGCTGAAACTCATATAAAATTTCGCGATGTCGACCATGCAGTCGTCTTCGTCCATCACGATCATTCCGCCGGAACCCATGATCGATCCCGCCGCGGTCAGTGAATCGAAATCGATCGTTGTATCGATCCACTCCGCCGGCAGACATCCGCCCGCTGGTCCGCCCGTTTGTACGGCTTTGAGCTTCTTGCCGCTTGCGGTTCCACCCCCGATATCATAAATCAGCTCACGGAGCGTCGTGCCCATCGGCACCTCGACCAGCCCCGTATGTTTCACCTTACCTGCCAGGGCGAAAACCTTTGTGCCCCCGCTTTTTTCCGTGCCAATCCGGGCAAACCAGTCTGCGCCGTAAAAAAGAATTGCGGGAACATTAGCGAAGGTCTCGACGTTGTTGATGACCGTAGGCCGGCCCCACAGACCCTTTTCCGCAGGATACGGCGGACGAATCCTCGGCTCGCCCCGTTCGCCCTCGATGGAATGAATCAGCGCCGTCTCTTCCCCACAAACAAACGCACCCGCGCCGAGGCGAACTTCCAGATCAAACGCGAAATCCGACCCTAGAACCTTCCCGCCCAGCAGACCGTGTTGACGGGCCTTCTCGATCGCCTGCTGCACACGCTTGACCGCCAGTGGATATTCCGCCCGAATGTAGAAAAATCCCTGATTTGCGCCGATCGCATATCCACCGATGATCATCCCCTCGATCACTGAAAACGGATCACCCTCGAGCATGCTGCGGTCCATGAACGCGCCCGGATCGCCCTCATCGGCGTTGCAGATGATGTATTTGGTTTCTCCAGGCATTTTCGAGCAGATATCCCATTTGAGTCCTGTCGGATATCCCGCACCTCCGCGACCGCGAAGTTTGGACTTCATCACCTCATCAATCACCCCGCGACGATCGCCGCCGTCCAGCACCCTGGCCAGCGCCGCAAACCCGTCGTAATGAATGTATTCATAAATGTCTTCCGGATCGACAATCCCGCTGTTGCGAAGCGCCACCCGGCTCTGGCGGCTGAAAAATGCCACGTCGCCGTACAGTTCAAAAAAACGCGAGCTTAAGCCCTTGTCGCTCGCCTTGAGCCGATCGATAATTTTTCCCTCTTTGATGTGCATATTGACAATATCGTCAAGGTCCTGAACGCTCTCGATACGATAGAGCACGCGCGTCGGCCGCACCAGTACAAAACCGATCTTCCCGATCTCATCTGGCCGGCACAGGCCGAAACAGTTGGCAACGGCGATGTGAACGCGATTCTCGCCGATTCCGGCGGCTCGAGCCTTTTCCTCGAATATTTCGCGAAAACCTTTACCTGCGCCCTGCCTGCATCGACTGTTCTCACAGAATAAAAATTCGAACTGGTAGATCGTCTCCGTCCGACTGTCGAGCATACGGGAAAAAACGGGCTTGCCGCCCTGGATGTGCGACGTGAAAATTTCGTGAACGAGATTGCGGTCGACCTTTTCATATTTCACCGGCATCTTGCCCGGCGCCATAATCCCGACGATCGGCTCGCAACTGCATCGACCCGTACACCCCGTTCTGCGAAGAACCAGATCGGTCCGCCCGGAAGCTTCGATATGCTTGCGAAATTCGTCCAGCACATCCATCGCCCCCGCGGCGTCCTCGCAGGTGGCCGACCCGACCTGGATTCGAATTTTGCTGGCTTCATCCCGACTGCGCAGTTCACGATCGGCCTGATCAGCCAGCGCCCTGTATCTCTCCATCACGATGCTAGTCATTGGGATTCGATTACCCCCTGTATGAGTTCCGATTCCACCATTCACAAGCTAGCAAAATTGTAACCGATTTGCCCACCGTTTGCCATGCTATTTTACCCCGATACGCTCCCCCTTCTTTTCATCGCAGACCGGCTGCGGACGACGGTGGCAGCGCCTGGCAACGACCATCGGCTGGGAGCTAACGAA
>CAYMXC010000004.1:15521-23531 GCA_964394135.1 uncultured Phycisphaerae bacterium | reverse complement strand
ACATCAGCACGGTTGGATATTTAAATCTTGTTTCGACCACAATCAGGTCTCCATTCCTTGAACCTTTTCATCTCTTTTGCCGCTTGTTCAAAGGGCTCAAGCCAAATTTTGCCATGAAACATCTCCAAAGTCAACTAATTCATTCACTTATAAATATCATCCGCCACAAAAATACGTCTCCATAACCTCCAAAATGATTTAATTTTGCTCCTTCGACAACATATACATCGGCTGTTTGCCGGCCCCGCGGATGGTATAAGCCAAAACACATATAGCGGCAGCAGCGAAAGGCGGATTGTGCAATCGCAACGTTTCGTCCCGACGGGACGGTTGCGAATGCTTACTCGATTTCGAAGATGTTAATTTATGATATCGCCACACATTCCGCAAACCCATTTAAAAAACTTCTCAGACTGAACTATCCACGCAGATATTCCACTGCCTCTTCGATCTGCGACTCCGTCACATCGTCGTACATCTCAACATGGCCGATCTGCGTGGGCAGCACAAAGTGAATTCGGCCGGCTTTGACCTTCTTGTCCCGCTTCATCAGTTCCAGCAGTTGATTAAAATGCAGATTCGGATATCGGCACGGCAGCTCAAACTGCCGAATCAGTGATTCCATACGCTGAAACTGTTCCTTCGGGAAAATTCCACGCCGAACGGCTATATACCCCGCGCCGATCATTCCCAGAGCCACTGCCTCACCATGCCGCCATTGCTCCAGCCCACCCGCAATCTCGATGGCATGAGCGATCGTGTGCCCGAAATTCAAAATCGCCCGCAAACCGCCCTCGCGCTCATCCGCGCTGACCACATCCGCCTTGATCCGACAATTCCTTGCCACTAGCGATTCCATAACTGAACCATCCAGGGCCAGGATTTTTCTTACGTGCTGCTCGTGGTAATCAAAGAAGGCTGTGTCTTTTATCACAGCATGCTTGATGCTCTCCGCCAGCCCCGCGCGAACGTCCCGCGGCGACAGCGTGCGGAACGTGCCGACATCCATCAAAACCGCCTTCGGCTGATAGAAGACTCCAATCAGATTCTTACCCTTGGGATGATTGACCGCCGTTTTCCCGCCAACGCTCGCATCGATCGCTGCCTCCAGCGTTGTCGGAACCTGCACAAAAGGTACACCCCTTAGCCAGGTGGCTGCTACAAATCCCGTCAGATCCCCCACCACTCCGCCACCCAGCGCAACCAGTGGATGGTTCCTCTCGATTTTGGCTTCGTACAGCATGTCGTAAATGTTTGCTGCCATTGCCAGCGATTTACTGCGGTCGCCCGGAGGAATAATATAGTTGTATGTATCATAATGACTCAATTTCAGTGATTCCTCCACCTGCGAGCCGTAGAGATTGTAGACAGTCGTGTCGGAAATCAAGGCTGCCTTCCCGGCTGGCACTATCTTGCGCAGCAGATTGCCCAGCTTATCCAGCAGGCCCGTTCCTATATATATGGAATATGAGCGATCACCCAGATCCAGATTTTCAGTCAGCATCAATTATATCCTTTTTATTTTTTTACTCTTTGCCCTTTATTCTTTCATATAAAGACAATCGTTTCTTGCGCTGCAATTTCGCCAGGATTATTCTCACGAAGATATAAATGAGAGTCAAGAAGATGATCGAAGTTAAAAAATGAAAATAATTTCCTCTGTCGGTTCGGGACGATTTTGTGGTAATTAGAAATATTGATCCCATAACTACTGGAACAGTAATGGCTTGCGATTCGCTTTCCTTTTCAGGCTGATCAAGACGGTTGGTCAGGAATATCCCGACGGCATAAACGGCCTGACTTTTCTGGAACCTTGCGGGGTCCTGACTCGTAAATAACTGTATTGCTTTGTGATATTTCACATCAAGCAATAATATGGACCAGCACTGCTCCCCGGCGGGCAGCTGGAGCTGCTCGTTGACATTTGAGGAAGAGGCAAAGATGGCCTTCAAAACGATAACCTTTGCTTGATATTTATCGGGTTCCGCGAGAAGATCATTGATTTGAACTTCGGCTGGTTTGAGTTGTCCATTTATAAAGGATTGATGCAAGCGATCAGCGGATTCAAGTAGCTGGGCTATGAGCCACGCCGGAATGGTCTTGGCGTTATTTGATAGAGAATAAATATAGCTTTTTTCGCGATTGTCGAGAAAACCCGGCTGACTCGCCGCAGGAGGCAATGAAGCATAACATACTTGAAATAAAGCACTTGCAACGAACAACAGGCATGCCATCCTTGGGATACAGAGATGGCAGGAAAATAACTTGATTATAAGTCCATATTTGGCAATAGTTTGAGATCGCATATTTCTGAGGCTTTTAAAATTTATTCACATTTTGTGTTAGTTTATCTTGACTGTTACACAGTCACTCATTAGAATGTTGAAAATGGTAAAGTTAGTTACAAAAACAAAAATAGAACACAAGCCTGTTGCTAAGAAGCAACAGAGTAATTCAACGCGCGGGATAAAAAGTTATTCTGCCGCGCTTCGGTTTCTAGCCAACTTCACTGACTACGAGCGACTCGCCCGTATCGGCTATAATAATGTTAACTTTAACTTATCACGAATGCAAAAGTTACTTTCGTGTGTTGGCAATCCGCACCGGAAGTTCAAATCTGTTCACATCGCGGGTACGAAGGGTAAGGGTTCGACGTGTTACATGCTGGCCAACATGCTGATAGGCAGCGAATACAAGGTCGGTCTGTATACCTCGCCCCACCTGGTAGATATTCGAGAGCGGATCAAGATCAACAATCAGATGATCGCCGAGCATGATTTTATTCGGTTGTTGAACAAGCTGCTACCGGATCTTCGCGAATGTAACGAGAAGAATCAGCCGACGTTTTTTGAGATTCTGACCTGCATCGGTTTCATGTATTTCGCCGAGCAGGAAGTTGATATTGCCATAATTGAGACGGGGCTTGGTGGACGTCTTGACAGCACGAACGTGATCAAACCGGAAATCAGCGCGATCACGACAATAGGCTACGATCACATGCATATCCTTGGCAACACACTGGCGCAGATAGCCGGTGAGAAGGCTGGGATTATGAAGAGTGGAGTTCCTGTGATCAGTGTTCCCCAGCCTCCAGAGGTCAGGGAGGTTCTGGCGAAGGCGGCCAAAGCGGCCAAGACCCCCCTGAAGTTCACGGGTGACGATATTGATTTCAGTTATCGGTTCGAATCGAGCCGATTGACAGGCCCGCATACTCGCATTTGCCTGACCACGCCGCGGAGTAAATTCGAACACCTGCCGGTGCCGTTGCCCGGTGAGCACCAGGCGATCAACTGCGGTCTGGCACTGGCCCTGTTGGACGCCTTGAAGGAAAAAGGTTTTGATATTAATGATCAACTGGCACTGGAAGGCTTGGCCAAGACGCAGATTGACGGTCGAATGGAGCTGATTTGTGAAGACCCGCGAATTCTGATTGACGGCGCTCATAATCCACCGAGCGTAGAAGCGCTGATCAAGACTATCGGGCAGCACATCAGTTATGATTCGATGGTGGTGATTTTCGGGTGCGCTGCCGACAAGGACATTGACGGGATGCTCGATCAAATTGCGATGGGTGCCGACAAGGTGATTTTCACGAAGAACGGCACCATGCGTTCTGCCGATCCTGCGGATTTGGCACTTCGGTTTGAAGAGCGAACAGGTCGGATGGCCCAATGGACCGATACGGTTTCCGAGGCCATCCGGGTTGCCAGCGCCGTTGCCACCCGAGGTGACATTATTTGCGTTACCGGATCGTTCTATCTGGCAGGGGAAGCCAAAAAGCTGTTCCAGAAGGAACGTGCGACGGTAAAAGTCTGAAATATACTGATTAATTGAAAGTATTTAGAAGCGGGCCTAGGTACAGGTCCGCTTTTTTATTGCGCGGCAAGGTAAATAAACTGGTGTTGTGTTTGGAATTTGTTATAAAAGTCAAGAGAGGGAGAGGCGATCATATACAGGAAAATTTGAAAGAAGAAGGCATGCTTGAGTTAAGTTCGACGGAGAAGAAGGCACGGTTGCTGAGATCATATGTAGGGGGATACCCGATGTGGGTGGCATGGCAGGTCACCTATCGGTGTAATTTTCGATGCGGGTTCTGCGGGTACTGGCATGACGAGCAGGGGAAGCTGCCGGAGCAGACGGTGGAGCAGTTTGCGTATGGATCTGGGCAACTGGCGAGAGTAGGATCGATTTTTGTATCACTGGCCGGCGGAGAACCTTTGCTCCGCAACGACATTGTGGACATTGTCCGTGCAGTGGCAAGGTTTCATCTGCCTTTTATTACCACGAACGGCTATCTTCTGACGCCGGAGCTTGCAGAGGATTTGTATGAAGCCGGACTCTGGGGAGTTTCGATCAGCCTGGATTATGCTGACGCGGAACGGCATGATCGCCGTCGGGGAGTGAAAGGGGCTTTTGACCAGGCGGTTCGTGCACTGGATTATCTGGCGAGGAGCAGGCGGCATGCCTGGCAGCGAGCCAACCTGATGATGGTCCTGATGCACGATAATCTGGACCAGGTGGAAGAGTTGATCAAACTGGCCCGTCAGCACGGCGCCTATTTCATGGTTCAGCCTTATTCGGCGATGAAAACGGGAGACGAGCGATTTATCTGCCGCGATCCGGCAGTTTCGGAAAAGCTGTTGGCGCTGAGGCGAAGGTATCCGAACATGCTGAGCAATCCCGGATTTCTGGCCAATTTCAAAAAAGCTCTGAATGGCGGCGTGGAAGGATGCAAGGCCGGCAGGGCCTTTTTCAATATTGACAGTATTGGAAATATTTCCACGTGTGTGGAACGGCGGCATGTACCGGTGGGCAATCTTTATGAGGATAATATTATTTCAATTTACAAGAAGATGCGATTAGAATCCAAGGAGAATAAATGTAAGGCATGCTGGTATAATTGCCGTGGCGAAGTGGAAAATCTATATAACGCCTACGGTCTGTTCCGCAGTTTGCCGACGTATTTGTTTGACCGCGGAAAAGTGCCGGAAAAGATGCCCGTATGGTAAGTAAAATTGAATAGACCGCCACAAGAGGCGAAGGAAAAAGAAAGAAAAGGATATGGCAGTACGATTTGCGATTATAGGGCCGCCGTTCAGCGGCAAGACGACGATGTTGTCGGCCATCAGCGGGGTATCGGGCGAACATCTTCACGAGGTTCAACCGGGCAGCGGCAGCCATCTGGCCACGGTGAAATACGAGCAGGACGCTCGGCTTCAATCTCTGCATCGACTGCATAATTCGAAGAAGACCACGCCGGTGAGTTTCGAGTTGATGGATTTTCCGGGTTTCGACCTGACGACAGCGGCTGGACGGGAACACATGCGCCGCCAGGTTGCGGACGTTCGGCAGTGCGACCTGCTGATTATCGTTTTGCGGGCCTTTGACGATCCATCGACTCCCGCATATCGCGACCGGGTAAATCCGCAGGCGGATATGGAAGAACTGCTCAGCGAGTTTGTGTTTGCAGACATGGATCAGATTACGCGTCGGATCGAAAAGCTCGAAGCTTCGGTGAAAAAGCCGACTGCGACGCGGGAGCAGGAAAAAAGGGAACTTGACCTGGTCAAACGATGTCTGGCCGCCCTGGAACAGGGTAAACCTGTGGACCAGGTGCCGACCAACGCGGAAGAGGCCAAGCTGCTTAAGGGTTTTACGTTGCTGACCCAGCATCCGCTGCTGGTGATTATCAATACGAGCGAAAATCAGCTTCAGCAGAAGTTTGATCTTCCGATGGGCGGAATGATCAAAGGATCGCTGGTTTGTGCGGGCAAATTTGAGCAGGAGCTGTGGCAATTGTCGGACGAGGACCGCAAGACCTTCATGGACGAAGCGGGAGTGAATGAAACGATTCAGGACCGGCTGATTCGCATGGCGTTAAGGGCGATGGGTTTTATTTTATTTTATACTTCGGGCGAAGACGATGCCCGCGCGTGGCTTCTGGAGGCAGGGGCCAAGGCAGTCGAGGCGGCGGGCAAGATTCACAGCGATATTGCCCGCGGATTCATTCGTGCCGAAACGGTTCATTATGACGATCTGATGGCCTGCGGCTCGGAAAAGCAGGCGCGTGCGGTTGGCAAATTGCGATTGGAAGGCAAAGATTATATTGTCAAAGACGGCGACGTGATTGAATTTCGATTCAACATTTAACGATTGTGGCCAAGATTGACGCGCATAGGTCGATCTGCGGCAAGTTGTGGAGGATTTTAAAGTATGGAATATATAAGAAATTGCAGGAGGCGGTTCTGGAGGCCCGGCTGGAATGTCCGACGGAGCTTCAGATACAGGTGATTCCGCTGGCACTGGCGAACAAGGACATAATTTTTGAAGCCCGCAGCGGCATGGGCAAGAGCGCATGTTTCGCCATTCCATTTTTGCAGCACTGGCTGAGGGAGCGAAACCGCAAGGGTTTGATCATCACACCGACGGCCGATTCGGTACAGCAGTTGGGAAAAGTGATCGGTCGGCTGTGTCCGACGCTTAAAGCCCGCGTGCTCAAGTTCACCAGCAAGGACGACTATTTCTATCCGGAATTTCATGAAAAATGTCCGATCGTGATTCTGGAATTCGGTGTAGCGGAGCGGTTCATCAAGCGGGAGAAAGAATTTGTCTCACAGGTTCGATCGCTGGGCCTGGACGAGCTGGACAAATTACTAGCCCGCGAGAAGGAACTCGAATCGCTGCTTCAGCCGATCAGTTCGGACCGTCAGACTTTGATCTGCGCCAATGAGCTGACGGAGCAGATTATCGAAAAGGGTAGATGGTTTTGCGATCCGAATCGATTTGAAAAGGTCAAGTTATCGCGGCCTGAAGCCATGTGGGATCCAAATTTGGTTCGACTGCAATACATGCTGGTAAACGAAGAAACGCGATTTGAAAGCCTGAAAGAATTGATTCGAAATGATTCGGAAAAGATCGTCATGATCATTACGGATTCCGATCGCATTTCTCGCAATTTGTCGGAGGAATTTGCAAAGTCTCAGCAGGTCGGTGAAGTGCTGGCATATTCTATGCAGCTGGATGCGAAGCAGGCGATTGTGGATCGTGTGAGCTTAGCGGGGAAGGGAATTTTGATCGGCTGCGAGGCAGCATTGAACGGAGTGAATATTTCGAAGATCGACCATTTGATTTCGTGGGAACTGCCGTCGCATCTGGAGAGCTACTGGAAACGGCTTGACCGATTCGCTTGCCAAGGTCAGATCGTAGTGACCGTGCTGGTGGATCAGCCTCGCAGCGGCGCCATTCGGATACTGGAAAAACGGCTGGGCAGAGCTATGACGGCGGTCGGGGAATCGTTTGTATCGGGCGTTCGGGCAGCGGGTCGGCAAATCGGCGATCGTCCGCATCGAGCGTCGGAAAAAGAAATAAAATCACCTTCCAAGGTTGAATCGACGGAATCTGAAGTACAGGAAGCCGCAGTGATCATTCCCACCCGGTTTCGCCAGCCTGTTTTCCCCATGTCGGAGGAACTGGCGAAGTTTGCGCCGGAGGGCTTTGTGAAAAAGAGCCTGGGCAGTAAATTTGTGCCGGCGGGTAAGAAACGGTCGGGCAAACCGGGAGAAAGGTAACAGACACATCATCCGCTAGGGATCAGGTTATGAAAGAATATGTAACGATCAGTCAACTGAGTGAATATGTCGATCAGGAAGTGACTCTGGCGGGATGGATTGTGACCGTTCGCAGTTCGGGAAAAATATTGTTTCTTGTTTTTCGCGACGGCACGGGACTTTGCCAGGCGGTGCTGGAGAAGACGCCGGAAAAGGCGGAATTATTCAGCCAGCTGGACAAGCTCGGAATTGAAAGCTCAATAGAAATCAGGGGAAAAGTCCGCGATGAGCCGCGGGCGCCGGGCGGTTATGAGTTGGCTCTGATTTCCGGCACGATCCTTCAGGCCGCTGTCGATTATCCGATAACACCAAAGGAACACGGGATAGATTTTTTGCTCAAACTTCGCCATTTATGGCTCCGTTCGCATCGTCAGACAGCGATAATGCGCATTCGCGATACGGT
>CAYMXC010000004.1:9818-15511 GCA_964394135.1 uncultured Phycisphaerae bacterium | reverse complement strand
CGACCATGGGTTTACGCTTGTCGATACTCCGATTTTTGCGCCGAGCGCGGGTGAGGGAGCATCGACTTTATTCCAGGTGGATTACTTCGGCGAGCCTGTATATCTGGCCCAGACGGGGCAATTGTATCTGGAATCGGCAGCACTGGCGTTGCGGAAGGTTTATTGTTTCGGGCCGACCTTTCGCGCGGAAAAGTCCAAGACGCGGCGGCATCTCACGGAGTTCTGGATGGTCGAGCCGGAGGTTGCATTTATCGATCTGGACGGCCTGTTGAATCTGGCGGAAGATTTTATCTGCTGCATTGTCGGCAAGGTGCTGGAAAAAAATCGGAGCGATCTGGAACTTCTGGGCCGCGATATCAGCAAGCTGGAGAAAGTGCAAAAGCCTTTCGTTCGGCTGACTTATACCGATGCGGTAGATATACTTCATGGTCCGCGTGCGGAAACACTTCTTAAGGCAGAGGCCTCCGAGATCGAAGCAAAAATCGGTGAGCTGGAGGTCGAGCTTGCCAAGGCAACGGAAGATCAGGCCGGCGCCACCAAGTCGTGGCAGAAGGACAAGCTGGGTGCGCAGATCATTCAGATTCGCGATCAATTGTCCGACCTTCGCGAGCAGGCGAAAAATATACCGGGTCATCTCGAACTAGCCAAGGGATTTACTTGGGGCAAGGATCTTGGCGGATCGGACGAGACAATTATCTCCAAGCTGCATGAACGGCCGATCTTTGTGACCCATTACCCGCGAATGGCCAAGGCTTTTTATATGCGTCAGGATCGCAGCAATCCGCAGGTGGTGGAAAATTTCGATCTTCTGGCTCCCGAAGGTATCGGCGAGATCATCGGCGGATCGGCCCGTGAAGAGGAGCTGGATCGATTGTTGAATCGCATGGCGGAGGAATCACTGCCCACTGAACCTTACGAGTGGTATATTGATCTTCGGCGTTACGGCTCAGTACCACATGGAGGTTTCGGACTCGGTATCGAACGAACCCTGGGCTGGCTGTGCGGACTGAAGCACATCCGGGAAACAATCGCTTTTCCGCGGATGATGGGCAAGATTTATCCATAATATCGTTTGGGTTTTCGGACCTGCTTTTTCAGTTAGGACTACGATTTTGAAACTGTTTTTGCTTGCACTTTTAGGAATAAACTTCAATGCCATCCTTGGCAAGTCGCTGTACATCGGCATGCTGCTTTTGCTGTTTATCGCGAGCCTGGGAGTGCCATTGCCCGAGGATGTACCGCTACTGCTGGGAGGCGCGGTCGCGAGATTTCAGGACAAGCCTTTGATTTATGTTTTTATCGTCGGGCTCATCGGCGTCATGAGCGGGGACATTGTGTTATACACTGCAGGTCGAAAATTCGGGATGGATGTACTGAAGCTCAGGCCGTTCCGCGCGTTGTTTACTCCGACCCATATCGCCCACGTGAAGTATCAGTTCAAGATTCGCGGCAACTGGATCATTTTTTTCGGCAGATTCTTCGCAGGAATTCGTTCGGTCATGTGCGTGACGGCGGGACTCTGCAAGGTTCCGGCGTGGAAATTCGTTCTCATTGACCTGACAGGGGCAGTACTCAGCGTTCCGCTGCTGATCACTATCGGCTGGTGGTTCAGCGGCAATATCACGAAGATCATTAAAAACGTCGCCACGGTGGAACGGATCGTCGGCGCCATCGTTGTTATCGTCATCGTGAGCGTGGTAACATATATTCACCTGAGCAAGCGAAGCAAACTGAAGCGGGTGGAACGCGACGCAAAGCAAGACATCATGAGCGACGAACCTGCGCCGGAACTCGATTGCAATTCCAATGGGAAGGCCAGCCATGAACCCGACCGAAATTCCACTTTACAATCTTAATGGTTCATGGTTCGAGATGGGCCGAGAGCTTGGAGTTTATGTCGGCGACCAGATCAAGGCGTTCAACGATCGATATTTTTCCGACGATTTTAATGTCGTTCGTTTCGGCTCACCGACACATCTACAACAATACGTTCATGAAATAGAAGACGTGCTGAGGGAGTATTCACCCAAAACGCACGATTTTCTATCGGGACTGGCTGAGGGCTCGCGGCTCGCGATGGAGCATATCCTGATGCAGGCCATTTTGCCCGAACTGACGCACATCAGCGCCGAATGCGACTGGCCAAGCCCTGTTGGAGGATGCACCGCGTGCTGTATTTCCGCCGACGCCGCTGCCGGTCATGGCACTCTTCTGGGTCAATGCTGGGATTTCAATATTCAACTGCCCCCCTGGTATCTGGCCAGGCTTTCACCGCCCTTGGATGGTCCACAGATGCTAATTGTCGGTATGGGTGCCTTTTGCTGTCCATGCGGGATCAACACCCATGGGCTGGGTGTAACGTTCACATCCTCCGGCCATTTGCCGAACATTTCTCCGAAATTCGGCGTGCCCATTGTTGCACTATTTTTAGAGGCCTTGAGCTGCGAGGGATACTTCGAAGCCATGGACACCCTTGTTGCCCCACGTCACGCGGGAGCCATGAACGTACTGCTTTCCGATGATTATACTCGCAGTGCATTGATCGAGATTTCGCCGGAAAAAGTGGAGTTGATCGAGCAGGAACCTGTTCTGGTCTGCGCAAACCATTATCAGCATCCAACGATGGTTGAATGGCAGGATTTGAATCCGCCCGAAGGGCCAGCCGCCGAATTTGCCCGCAGTTCCGTTTTTCGGGCTGAACGGATGCGAAAACTATTGAAGAACCGGCAGGGAAAAATCGACGCCGAATATATCAAGGTTTGTCTGAAGGATCATGAAAACCATCCGCTTTCGATCTGTGCCCATGAGGAACAAACGATTTTGCATTTTCGAACGCTGGGAGCGATGGTCCTAGAGCCGGCCATGCGGACGATTCAGTTCTGCCAAACGAACCCCTGTTCCGGATCATTCCGCTCGTTTAACTTATAAAACCTGTTTCAAAAACTCTGAGATTCCGAAAAATCGACTTCTCAATTTTTTTCGCCGCGTCGCTTTGACATGGACAATGGTTTTTCAGGCTTTTCAGATGATCGTTTACATAAACTACATACTCCGTACAGCACCACTTCATGATTTTCCAGTACAAACCCTTTTGGAACCATCTTCGTCAGATTGCCCGGACAGGCATTGACGTCAAAAGCCTTTTGGCAACATCGACAATAAAAATAATGATGATGGGCCTTGCCAGCAATTTCATACAGGACCGGCTGATCCGGAAGGTACACGGAACAAGCCCAACTCGCTTTTAAAAGTTCTTTTACAACTCGATAGACGGTAGCAATACCGATCCCTGGAACCAACAAACGCGCACCTGCGAGGATTTCATCCGTACTTAAGGGTCGGTCAGCCTGTTGTAGGACTTGCTGAATCGCACGACGCTGTGCCGTATTTCGCTCCATATGCAAAAACTCCTTGACATAATGATAATGAGTTATTATTATCGTTATGAGATAATGATATTTCATTATCATCAAAGTTTACCGTTTAGCTTTGATTGTGTCAACGACTTCAGGGAAAGAGAGATGAAGCGATTGTGGGTCAAGCTGTGTGTTCTGATCGGTTTGGCATTTTACGTCAGCGGCGAGGCTCAGTTCGTCCATCTGGTTTTTGATAAGCATCACCACTCGTATATATCCGATAATCACTCGCATCATCAACAAGAAAAAAAACTTCCCTTTTCCAGTGATGAATGTCCCATTTGCCAGACACTGGCCCTTCTGAAGATCGTGTCGTTGGACCAGCCGCTTTTGATACAAACTCTCGAAGAATGTTCTTTTCCGCTTTCAGACGGTGGAATGGTCTTTCGTCCCACAAATTCACAATATATTCCATGCTCGCGTGCCCCACCTTACAGCTGCGTTTAATCAACGAAACCGTTTCTTGAATTCATCCTGCATTAAAGTAATTGGAGGTGTGGAACCATGCGCCGATCGTGCGAGCCGGGATTCACTTTGATTGAATTATTGATTGTCGTGGCGATTATAGCCGTTCTCATCAGTGTGCTGCTGCCGGTCTTATCCAAGGCCAGAGAGTCCTCTCGAACGGCCAATTGTCTTTCCAATGTGCGAAACATGGAAATCGCCCATTGCATGTATATAAACGACAATTCCGGCCAACTCATCCAGGCAGGTTTTGCTCACGGCGGCGCTCACGGCAATGAAGCTCTGGCATGGTTCAATACCCTTCAGAATTATTATGGAAACAAATTGATGGGGCGATGTCCGTCAGATTTCAGTCCCCATTGGCCGGCGGCAGAGGGCGGTGGAACCCCTGTATCGTCTTCAACCGACCAATACCGACGCTGCAGCTATGGAATCAATGACTATACCGATAAGAATCTAAGTCCCCTGAACGAACAGGACGGGGGAAATCCATTTAAAAACATAGATTCTTATCAAACCCCATCAGGTGTTGTACATTTTGTTGAGATGGCCGAGGAAGGCGATTTTGCGGTTGCGGATCACCCACATACCGACCTGTGGATCGGCAACATTCCGGCGAAGGCCAATTCCATGCTGGAAATCAACCAGCACGGCGGAGAGCCTCGAACCTGGGAAGCCCGGGCCAATTATGGTTTTCTTGACGGCCATGCAACAACTTCTTCGTTCAAGGAAGTTTTTGTCAGTCAAACCAACAACAAATTCAATCCGTCACTGCAGCAATAAACAATTACATAAAATTTTTCAAACTGAGGAACCAAAAATGAGAATATATCTGATTTTCGTATTCATTGTGTCAATGTCGTTGTTTTTAACAATTCGATCCGCCTGGGCTGGCCATTATGATATTTCCCCCTGCTTTCAGGATGGGAAACTCGTAACGGGTGGTTTAGATCATGAGGGAAATCATGTTGCAGCTCCAATCACAGTCTATGGATATGATTTCGGCGAGGATCCATACGACCCTTACAATCCTACAGATCCTGGAGTCAATCAATCGGAAGGAACTGGGAATTTACCTGTAGGAGCATTGATTCAGTATAACATCTGCAGCAGTCTGCTTTATTGGGATGGAAACGGCGAAGTGAATTTCGGACTTCCTGTCGAAAATACTTATCTGACCCTGACGATGGGAACTCGAGTAAAAACACTGACCGGGACATCCGGATATCAATCTGGCACTTTAATCCAGACTGTAGCCACCGGCGGGGTTGTTCACAAACATTTTGTTACATCCCTATTCGACGCTCCGGGTGTCAGCAACTCTCCCAGAGATACAGGTTATACACCACCCACCGAAGGAATCTATGCTTTCAGTCTCGAATTGACTATGACGATGGACGATACCACGTATACGTCGGACCCAGTCTGGGTGGTTTTCAATAACGGCATGGAAGAAGAAATCCACGAAGCCGCGATGAACTATTTCGTTCCGGAACCGGCGTCTCTATTGGTGCTTATGTACGGAGGATTTGTCCTTCAACTAAAAAGAAAAAGTTTTTAAAATTTCGATTCCCTGGAAGACTGTTGGGGCGGCCACGGCTGCCCCATTTTTTTGCGCAAAGATTTACCCCCAGTCGTTCAATAAATCCGCTTAAAAAAATAGATTCACGTCGCATCCGATGTACCAGACCGATTTTTCATCGTCACTCTGGCTATTGATCCAATTCTGATCGATTTCGAATGCATTTTCAGAAGCAAAGTCATTGTCGAACATTTGCCGGATCGGCTCGATCGCCTCGGGATCGGTAAACA
>CAYMXC010000004.1:0-9808 GCA_964394135.1 uncultured Phycisphaerae bacterium | reverse complement strand
CGGTGTCCCACACAATACTGCGATAGTTGAAATTATATGAGCCGATGAATGCAAACTCATCGTCAACGATCATCGACTTGGAGTGCATAGTCTGTCCTTCGTGTTTCCAGAGAAAGATTCGAATATTCCTCGTCAGCGCGGATTGGAACGACGAAGCCGTCACCGAATAGGCAGAAGGGATATCGACCGATTCCTTCGAGTTGGTCAGGATTCGCACGTCCACGCCTCGCTTTACCGCATCGGACAGTTCATCAAACAGCCAGTCAGAAGGGTTATAAAACGGCGCTTCTATATCGATCGATTTTTTCGCACATCGCATAGCGATCCGAATCATTTCGTTGATATCGAAATCATCATAGGCCGGCCGTTGATCGATGGCACGAATCGCCAGTGTTCCAGTCGCTTCCAGGGGGGGCAGATAGCTGTTCGGATCGTACACAGGGTTGCCCAGGTCCTGCCAGTCGTGTAAGAATTGCCGCTGGAGCGTCGTTACGACCGGCCCGGTGAGCTTGACGTTCGTATCGCGCCACTGGCCGTCGCCCAGGTACGCATAGCCGTAATTCATCCCACCGACAATCGACTCCCGGCCGTCTACGATCAGGAGTTTTTTGTGCGTCAGATATAGAAGCTGCTCCAATGCTGCCTTCTCGAGAGGCGGAAAGAAATATCGGATGTTCACCCCGGCATTTTTCATCAGATCGATCACTCCCGCCCCGGGAAACATCTTCTGAACGATCGGATCGATGATCAGATTCACTGTGACACCTTGTCTTGCCTTATCCGCCAGAAGAGTGGCAAACTGCAGGCTCAAATTTTCCGGTTTCTGTGTGTCGTCATCGAAGTTGAGGGTTTCGATATTGATGCTGTTTTTGGCACCGGCAATGGTATCGTAAAACACCTGACGGGACTGATCGCCGTTGATGAGCAGCTGCATCGCGCTGCCCTCATCGACGTGCGAATCGGTATATCGATCGAGCAGGGATTGGATCGTATCGTTAGTATCCATCGTAAAATTCCTGCTGATCGATTGCGGTACGAAATCGCAGGAAGCGCAGACAAAAATTAAAGCCGGGGTCGTAAAGATCGACAAAACAATTTTTTTCATATCTATTTGTTCCGGGCAAAGAATTCGCAAACTGTATCGGTGGTGGGATGTTCAATGATGCCGCGGTCGGTAATAATGGCTGTGATCAGTTCTGCGGGTGTTACATCGAAGGCTGGGTTCCATACTTTGGCATCGGGTTCGGAGACTAGGCTCCGGCCGAAACGGCGCACTTCGTCGGGATTACGCTGCTCTATGGGGATTTGCCGGCCGTCGGCGATGGAAAAGTCGAATGTCGAGATGGGGGCTGCGACGTAAAATGGAATCTGATGTTTTTGGGCCAGGACCGCCACGGAATAGGTTCCGATCTTGTTGGCCGTGTCGCCGTTGGATGCGATCCGATCCGCCCCGACAACGACCATTTGGATTTTTCCCTGTTGCATCGCATAGCCGGCCATATTGTCGCAGATCAGGGTCACGTCCACCCCCGCCTGCGAGAGTTCCCAGTACGTCAATCGAGCGCCCTGCAATACCGGGCGAGTCTCATCGCAATACACCGAAAATTGTTTGCCCTGATTTTTCGCCTCGTAGATCACCGCCAGTGCGGTCCCGAAATAACTGGTCGCCAGCGATCCGGCGTTGCAGTGGGTCAACACGCCGAAACCGTCTTTAATCAACGTTGCCCCATATCGGCCGATTGAATGGCACATGTCGATGTCTTCCTGGTGGATTCGCCTTGCCTCAGCCAGCAGTTCACGCAAAAATTCCTCGCGGCCTGGTTTTCGGCAGGCCCGGTTTTCGCCGAATTTTTTCATGCGATCCAGAGCCCAGAACAGATTCACCGCCGTCGGTCTGGCTGTGGCCAGATATTTACACCCCTCTGCCAAACTCGCCATCGGGTCGAGTCCCTGCCGGGCCGCAATTACTGCGCCGTATGCCGCCGTAACGCCGATCGCCGGCGCGCCCCGCACTGCCAGCGATTTGATCGCATCGAAAACTTCTTTGGGTTCGGTGCAACGAATGCAGGTGAATGTTCCCGGCAATTCCCGCTGGTCGATTAATTCCAGGCATCCGTCAATATCGCCGATCCATCTGAGTGTTTCAGGAAGCATCCGTGTCCTTTTCTGCCGAAAGGGATTCTGTCAAGCAATAGAGAGGCGTGAACTTCCTCGCCTCTATCCGAAGTTTTTTCGAAGACTCAGGCCTTGACCATCTGTGGAACAAGTGTTCCGGCATCCGGAGTTATTTTTGTCGCCCGCCGGGGTTTAACGGCGGTGGTGGAGGCTGAGGGGCGAAAAAATTCCCCTATATGCCTCAATTTCTCATACCGCTGATGCAACAGCTTTTCCATTGGTACGCGTTTGAGTTTCGTCAGGGTCTCAGCCAGGTAGTGTTCCAGATTTGACGCCGCCACCGCCGGGTCCCGATGTGCACCGCCCAGCGGTTCTGGTATGATATCATCAATGATTTTGAGTTTTTTCAGATCTTTCGGAGTCAGCTTGAGACACTCGGCCGCTTCCGCCGCCATTTCCCCGGTCTTCCAGAGGATAGCTGCACAGCCTTCAGGGGTGATTACCGAATAATACGCATGTTCAAACGCCGCCAGCCGGTCGCCCACGCCGATACCCAGCGCCCCGCCCGAGCCGCCTTCCGCAATCACCACGCAGACAATGGGCGTGGCCAGCCTGGACATTTCCATCAAATTCACTGCGATCGCCTGAGCGATGCCGCGTTCCTCCGCGCCGATTCCCGGATAAGCGCCCGGAGTGTCGATCAGACAAACCACCGGCAGCTTGAATTTCTCCGCCAATTTCATTTTGAGCATGGCTTTGCGATATCCTTCCGGATGCGCACAGCCGAAATAGCAATCCACCTTTTCCTTGATATCCCGACCCTTTCGGTGACCGACGATCATACACTTGTGTCCCGCCAGGCGACCGAACCCGGTAATGATCGATTTATCGTTGCGGAATTGGCGATCACCCTGAAGCTCGCAGAAATCGCGAACGATCATTTGAATATAATCCATAGTCTGGGGACGTTTCTGATGGCGCGCGACCTGGACCTTTTCCCATGCCTTGAGGTTGGCATAGGTCTTTTTCATCAGCTCCACCAGGGTACCGCGCAGCTCCCGGGCTTCCGCGGAACAGTCCCGGCCCGTCGTCGCCTGTTGGCGTTCGAGCTCCAGAATCTGATGCTCGATCTGAACGAGCGGTCGTTCGAATTCCAATATCGGTCCACCAGGAAACTGGCCTCGGCCACCAGTATTCGTTTCTGCCATATCTACAGTCTCCCTTAAGAGCCGCTTTCAATCATCAGCTATCCGTTGGGAAACCTGTTCCCCAAGCCGATAATTGAAAGCTGAAGACCAAACGCTTCTCTAATTTGCAGCTAACAAAGATACAATTTTTGAGGCGTCAAAACAAGATAAAAATTGACTTACCTGCTGTCGTGTGGTACGCTACAGTCGCTGCTGCGGGAATAAATATGCGAGGTAACATATTGCGGCTGAATAAGTTAGAAAAAATAGGTATCGTCGGTCCCGGTCTGCTGGGCGGCTCGATCGGCTTGGCGCTAAAGTCCCATAATATCCCTGCTGCCATAATTGGCATCGGTCACCGATCAAACTCGCTTGACCGTGCTGTTGAAATTCACGCCATCGATCAGGGATCTTTGAATCTGGCCGATCTGGCTGGTTGCCGACTTGTCATTCTGGCCACTCCGATCAGTCTGATCAAGACCACCCTCGAACAAATCGGCGAATATCTGGAACCCGGCAGCGTCGTTACCGATGTGGGATCGACCAAGCGACTCATTTGCCGGTGGGCAGGTGGACTAGCTCGGAAGAAAATTCATTTTGTCGGTTCGCATCCGATCGCGGGGTCGGAAAAGCGGGGCATCGATTTTGCCCGGCCTGACCTGTTCGAAGGCAGAAATTGTTTCATCACCTCCACCCGCGGCTGTACTTCGTCCGCTGTCGATCTTGTCCGCGAACTCTGGTCCATCCTCGGCATGCAGGTAATTGAAATTTCCGCCCGCCGACACGATCAGCTCCTAGCCGCCGTTTCGCACCTGCCTCACATCATCGCAGCGGGTCTGGTCAATGCCTGCACCGAAGATCAGCTCAAATTTACCGGAACCGGATTTCTGGACACTACCCGCATCGCATCCGGCGAAGTCAATCTCTGGCATGACATCATCGTTTCCAACTCCGACTTTATCGCAGCGGCGATGAACCGGTTCGCCGGGCGAATCGAGAAACTCGCCAAGGCAATTAAAACCAAAGACTCGAAAAAAATCAGCCGATTCCTCACCGAGGCCAAGACCAAGCGGGACAGGCTGATCCAGTTTAAATATGAACATAAACAAATCGAACCTTAACATGGAGGTTTCCAAAATGGCTGAAGGAATTAAACTTTATTACAAAAATTGCATGATCGAAGCGGTGGGTCAGGAACACGGCCTGGGTTTGGACCAGCTGCAGAGTTACAACGGGCAGATCGCCCAGATCGTTGAAGATATCAATGGACAGGTAACGGCGGGAAAACTTCCCTATCGTCGCCTGCCCTATGACACGAAGATGATCGACCGGACCCAGGCTTTGGCCGACGAATACCGCGACCGGTTCGACAATTTCCTAGTACTCGGTATCGGTGGATCAGCCTTGGGCCACATCGCCCTTCACACGGCCTTGAACCATCCTTATTACAATCTGCTGCCTTCCGATGTCCGCAAGGGCCCGCGGTTTTTCGTCATGGACAACGTCGATCCCGTTCAGTTTCAGGGACTGCTCGATCTGATCGGAGACAATCTGGATCGCACCGGCTTCAACATCATCAGCAAATCGGGGGAAACGGCGGAAACGGCATCGCAATTTCTGATCGCCCGAAATCTGATCCGCCAGCGACTTGGGGCAGACAAGCTGGCTGAACATCTGATCATTACGACGGATCCTGCCAGCGGCACACTCCACAACATCGCCCAGCAGGACGGGCACGTTACGCTTCAGGTTCCGCCGGGCGTCGGCGGGCGTTTCAGCGTCCTGTCACAGGTGGGTTTGTTCTCCGCCGCCATTTGCAATATCGATATTGCAGAACTGATGGCCGGTGCGCGTGATATGGATCGGCGCGTATCGCAGAAGGAACTCTTCAAAAATCCAGCCGCTCTGTTCGCACTGATTCAGTATTTGTTTTACAACCGTGGCAAGACACTGTCGGTAATGATGCCCTACAGTTATCAGCTCAAGGATTTGAGTGACTGGTTCCGTCAGCTCTGGGCGGAAAGCCTGGGCAAAAACAAAACTCTCGACGGCAAACCGGCGGAGATCGGCCCAACACCAATCAAGGCACTGGGAACCACCGATCAGCACAGCCAGGTTCAGCTCTATCGTGAAGGCCTGAATAACAAAGTCTTCACATTCCTTGAGGTGGAAGAGTTCGACCAGCAGTGTCCCATTCCTCAGGAACTTCCGTATGTCGACAGCATCGCTTATCTGGGCGGCAAGACAATGGCCCAACTGATCAACAATGAGAAGATCGGAACAGAGTATGCCTTGGTCGCATCGCAGCGACCCTGTCTGACCGTTGTCTTCCCCAAGGTAAGTGCATATTGCATCGGCCAGTTTATTTACATGCTCGAAATGGCTACCAGTATCGCTGGGGCACTGTTGAACCTGAACACCTATGATCAGCCGGCGGTCGAACTTGGAAAACAAGCAACCTTCGCCCTCATGGGCAAGAGCGGTTACGACGACCTGGCGAAAAAGCTCACACCCTACAGCAAGCGAAACGAGAGTTTCCTGGTCTAAGTTTTTCAATCTCACATCGTAAAATGATTCAAGCCACGGCCGGCGAAAGTCAGCCGTGGTTTTTTCAAGCACAGTCCGTCCATTGTTCAACCCGCGGCAAGTTTTGAAAAAATAGGTCCATAAAGTTATTAGCACGGGATGTTAATTAATACTTAAATGTACGTCAATCCTCAATCCTTAATTGAACTGATTCCGACGTAATGCTATAATAAGTACTTTAGGCCCATCATGTAAGTATTGATAAGGAATGGGAGGATATTTTATGACGCGATCATATACTATATTTAGAGATCAACGTTTCTCATCCCTTATTATTTTATTAATCCCATTCTTTATAACTTTCTTTCTTATATCCGGCTGTTCTCCGCCCGGCAATGGCGGCGAAGATCAGGGCTATCATATAACGCTTAGCGTCACACCCTCCAATAGCGGGACTGTTTCCATCAGTCCCGTTCAGGATTCTTATTCTCTGGGCGATTCGATTACTTTGACCGCCAATTATAAAGCCGGTTTCAAGTTCGACCATTGGGCTGGGGATGTTTCTGGAACGACCAATCCATTGCAGGTCACAGTAACCGGGGATTTGCAAATCGAGGCGGTGTTCGTCCAGGCCGACACGGTCGATCCCCAAATTAATTCGCTGGCAAAGGTACTTGATACCGGCATGACGGTTGTTGATAAAGGAAACGGACAGCTGGAAATTTCCGGCTCAGGTTCCAATACCATTGAAAAAGGTCAGATTCTGGTCAGCGTGCTGAACGGCGGAATTCTCGCGCATGTGAAATCCGTGACGATGCAGAACGGAAAGGCGGTTGTCGAAACCGAGCCTGCGGCGATCACGGATGTGATCAAACAGGGCGATGCGAATATCCAGGCCCAATTTGATATGTCCCAGGCGCAGGTAACCTTTCCAGCCGGAAAACGCCAATATGCCGGGAAAATTGGTTTTAGCAACGGTGAGCTTCAGCTTTCCGGGGTCGAACTGGAAATCAGCGACGTTGCCAGTATCAAATTGACCGACGGACGGTTCAAATTCAATCCGACCTTTGACTTTGACATGCAGATTCGCGACTGGAAGCTCAATACATTCAAATGTGTGGCAGGAGGCCAAGTCGATCTGAACGTTGACATAGAACTCAGTGCACTCAAAATCACCGATCTACTGGAAAAAGAGGTAACACTGGCGGAATTCAGTTTTCCCAAACCGGCCGGCGTTTTCATGGTGGGTTACGTTCCCGTCGTATATGAATTTTTTGTGGAACTCAATCTAGGGGCAGGCGTGGAAATCGGTTCACTGGGAAAGATCAACACCGGTTTCGACGCATTGACCGAGCTGCAGGCGGGGATTGAATATGCCAACAAGGCGTGGAATCCCATCGGGCAGTTTACATTCCAGCTCAATCCCCACCCACCGACCCTCGACCTGCATCCTGTTTCCGCAGAGATTTATCTGACCCCGGAGGCCGGCATGCGATTTTACAAAATCGTCGGACCGTCCATTTCCTATAAAGACTCTTTGAAGCTTATCGGCGACTATCGATACAACCACATTGGAGCCGAGCTGCATCATGGCATGGAGCTAAACGCCAATTTGAAACTCGACATTCTCGATAAAATCAAATTCACATATGAACATAATCTTTATGAACGCGACGATCTGATTCTCGCCAGGATGGCCTTCAACGCCGATCCGGCCGACCTCGGGACAGTCGATTATTCCACCTTTGCCCTTCATTTCGGTGATCTCTTTATTTTCGATAATCCCTTCGACAGCACCCAGGCAACGGTGACCGCGACCGGAACCGTAACCGATCCCAATTATGAAATCGGCGGATGGGGCATCAAACATCTCTGTGACTCGGACACCGCCTCCAGAACCGGCAATCCACTCGTAGAACCCGCAGACGCATCCAAACTCATCACCGTGTATTTTGTCCCCAAGGGCCAGGGCAGTTCCTGGAGCGGAGCGGGCGGGTCGGGAAATCCTATTTATACAATCACGACGGAGGTCTTTCCTGCCGGTGCCGGAACGATCTCGCTGTTTCCGAATCAGGCGAAATATCCCTGGTCGATGACGGTCCTAGCCCAGGCCAAGGCCAATGCGAATTTTGTTTTTCATCACTGGGAACTGGATCTGTCCGGTTCGGACGAAGTTTCGAAGTTGACGATGAACGGCAATAAAAATATCCGTGCTGTTTTCGCCTCCATTGTCCCGCGAGAACTTCGAGTTCCTCAGGATTACGGTACCATCCAGGCTGCCCTCGACGCCGCTACTTACAACGATAAAGTTCTTCTCGCCGCCGGTACGTACAGCGGGAACGGAAACCGCGACCTGAACTTTCATGGCCGAAATATTTCCATCGACGGCGCCGGCATCGATCAGTCCATCGTGGACCTCGCTGGTGCGGGCACAGGAAAACATATCTTTACCAGCCTGGAAGAAGTCAATAATCTGAAATTCACCGACATGACCATCAAAAATGGTTCCGGCCTTCAGGGAATACCCGTTATCGACCTGAGCAAACTACAGGATTTTACCCTCGAAAACGTCCGGATCAGCAATTGTACAGTGCCCGTACTGGACACAAGTGAGTGTTCCGGTCTGACGTTGAAGAATTGCCAATTCATCGGTAACACCAGCAGCTTCAAAGTTGTCAATATCGCCAATGCACAGATCGATAATTGCAAATTCCAGAGCAACACCACTGAGCCCCTTGAGGCGGATAATTCCACCATCACCCAGTGCACCTTCCTGCAGAATTCGGCCCAATCGGACGATCCTGCTGGAATTCACGCTTCCAATTGCCAAATTACCAATTGCACATTCACGTCCAACACCGGCGGAACCGGCGCTATCGAAGCTGAAAATTCTGATGTGACCGACTGCCAGTTCAGCCAGAACAAGGGACTCTCAACGGGCGGCGCCATTTACAGTCAGACGGCCCGCATCGTGAACTGCACCTTCACTGGAAATGTTTCCGAAGGGCGCGGCGGCGGAGCCATCGACGCATCCCAAGGCAACGATAATTCTTCCATTCGGGACTGCACTTTTGAATCCAACAGCACTACATCGTACGGCGGCGCCGTGTACGGAAAGTCCATCGCCGTTCTCAATTCTGCTTTTACCGCAAACAAGGCTGATAAAGGCGGCGGCGCCGTTTTTTGCCAAGGCGAGGGATCTTTCTCCGATTGCACTTTTAATCAAAATCAGGCCAAGCTCTCCGGCGGCGCAATCGATGCCAACACATCCACGCTGATCCGCTGCCAAATCACCAACAACAAGCTCACCGGTTCGCTCACCAGTTCGCAAACCCGCAGCGGAGCCGGTGCCAGTGTGACCAACAGTTTCATCAACCACTGCACTATCGATTCCAACCAGGCTGATACTGATACTGCCGGTGGGCTAAATGCAGGTAATACCTGGATTATCGATACCACCATTTCCAACAATAAAGTCCTTGCCAATGGAAATATTGCAGGCGGCCTGCATGCCAATCAGTGCTTTATTATTTCCTGCCGGATTTCAAATAACTCCATGGTCGGCCGGCTGCAATCGTGGGGCGGCGGTGGCGGATATATCGAAAATTCGTATGTCAGAAATTGTTCGTTTACTGGAAATCAGGTAAGTGGCGGAAAAGGCGGCGGGCTGGTCGGCCGGGCCTCGGTTCTGAGCTCTTGCACGATCACCGGAAACTCCACCACCAAGGAAGGCGGCGGAGCGCATCTCTATGATTCTGAAATTTATTCTTCCACCGTCTCACAGAATCAGGCTGGCACCGACGGCGGAGGCTTGTATCTCGAAGGCGATGAACTTCTCGACGGAACTTTTCACGGGCTGATTCACGGCTGCACCGTCCAGAATAATCAGGCCAGGAATGGCGGCGGTATTTACGCTCGCGCTGCAACCATCAACAGTACGACAATTTCCGGCAACACAGCGCTGTATGTGGGAGGATTAT
>CAYMXC010000003.1:0-24653 GCA_964394135.1 uncultured Phycisphaerae bacterium | reverse complement strand
GCTCCCTCCAATTCGGGAGTTGGCAAAGGCCCTTGGCGTAGGGCAATCCAGTCTGCAACAAGCCATTCGGGAGCTGGTGAGCCAGGGATTACTGATCTCCAAGCCCAGAGTGGGAACTATTATTAATGCTCATCCGAATGAATTTCTTCTGGAAAAAGAAAAGACGATCAACCTGGTACCATCCCCTCTGCCGACAACATCGCTGGCCCCGAAATGGATTGAGATTCTCCATTATCGATGGGCCATGGCCGAACAATTTTACGCGGAAGCGGTTAACGCCTTTTCCGCTGTCATAGCCGATACAAAGGCAAAGGTCACACGGGATTACCTGGAAATGGAGCATCATGATCAACTGCAGGAAAGAAATAAGCCGGATGCACTGGTTTTAATCAATCCTTCCTCGAATCTGCACCTTACTTGCAATCCATCGCAAGTTCTATTGGTCATCAGTACCTCTCAGCAGTTCAAACTCTGTCAGATGGATCGATTTGACGTGGTCGCCATCGACGAGATTCAAGGCGGATTTATTGCGGGAGATTATTTGAAAAAAATGGGATGGACCGATACCTGTTTCGTGGGTATTCGGGACAGGAACGAAAAAGATCAATATACAAAAGATTCTCGAGATCGTTTCGAAGGGCTATGCCGGGGTTTGGGGCATCCGGTTCCTCCGCAATGGCGGTTGCGCTGCGAGAGCTATGACATGATTTCTGGAGCTATTGCGGTCAGGGAATGGCTGAAACTTTCGCCTCGTCCATCCGCTGTTTTCGCTATGAGCGATGATCTGGCGTTCGGATTTATCAATGGAGCGATGAGTCACGGGCTACATCCCGGCCGGGATTATCAGATCATTGGACTTGACGGTCAGCAGATGGGCAAAGATCTGGGGTTTGGTATCCTTACCACGGTAGCGGTTCCAATGGCAGAGATGGGACGAATTGCGGCGGCATTATTGATTGAACGGCTTAACGATCCGACTATCCGGTCTCGGCGAATTCTTCTGGGTTGTGATCTGATCAAGGGAAATACCGTTGTTCCCCAAGCGACAGTTGCATTAAAAGGAACTTGATTTGTGTAAATCAAAATTCATCTTTAATAATCTTTGGCCGTTTCCCCAGGAAATATCAGTGCGACAGGAATTTGAAGGACCTCGTCAGGTGCATCTTCAAGGGCTGATCCCTGAGCCGTTCCTGACTCAGAATCTGGAAACCATTGGGCGCTTATCATTGACGGCAGATAACCGAGCATATAGTATTACTTTTATAGTGGATCCTGGCATTTCGAAACCTGACGGCTATAAACTGGTCATCGAGCCGTCGGGGACTATAGTGACAGGAACAAATTCATGCGGATTATTCTATGGAATTCAAACTTTCCTGCAATTATTGACTATTTTTCGTACCCATCGACAGTGGTATGCTCTCTCCATTACGGATTGGCCGGCCTATAAAAAAAGAGGAATGATGGTCGATATGGGCCGGTCCGTTTTTACACTGCCGATGCTCCGACGGATTGTTCGTATTCTTGCTCGATTGAAACTCAATCAACTGCATCTTCACCTATACGATGATGAGCTTTGCGGAATTTGGTTCGAAGGATTGCCTCTGGGTTTGGAAAATCCATATTCCATTTCAATTGACGATCTGGCGGAACTAATTAAGTATGCCGAACAATATCACATTGAGATTATTCCCGAGTTGGAAGGGTGGGGCCATGTCGGGTCCATTGTCTATCACTATCCTGCTCTTCGTGGCGGAAAAGGCATGTATGAGGGGTCTTCGTTTCTGGTTGGCAATGATACGCTGGCCTTGATGACGAATATGATTGAACAGGTAGTCCGAATTATGCCACGGACTTCTACCATTCATCTTGGATTGGATGAGGCTAACTGGTATTTGGACTCCCGGATGGCTCAGGACTTTTCACCCTCCGACCTGGTTTTCAGGTATTTTTCCATTCTTCAATCTCTGGGCGAAAAATACGGTAAAGAGATTACCCTTCGAGTTTGGGCTGATCATGCTGGCAGGCCGATCCCTGAATCAATTCAATCCAAAGTTATCATCGAGCCTTGGGATTATTGGAATGCACATCGAGACGAAATAGATAGAAAAATCCGTCATTATGCAGGTCAATCCGGAATGCGATGGATGATGGCCGCGGGACAAAGCGGCGCCCATTTTCGCGGCGCCTACCGTGCGACCAGGTATTGGTGTACGAAAGCCCTTGGAATTCCCAATCTCGAGGGCGTCAATATTACTTTTTGGCTCACAAACGATCTTCGAGCCAAGATGATTTCACTCTTTACCGGGGCCTATTACGCTTGGAATCCGTTGGCCAACACCGAGCTTGCAACGATTGAAGATGAGGAAGAATTCGACCGTAAGGTCTTCCCTGTTATGTACAATTGGCAAAGTAATTTTCGTGACGCCTTTCCCGACGATATTGAACACGACCGCGGTCCCTTGGTGGTCAATGGTTATTATCTTTGGGGGCCAAAACACGCACAACCAGTCGCGCCCACTGCTCCCCTGGCTAATACCCGGGAAGGTCATGATTATTTAAATGAATGATATGCTCTGTTGACAGCGTATCAATTAGCTATGCCATAAGCTATAACCGAAAGTCGTGGATTGAAAATTGAATAAAGCGGCGTATCCTTGATGTTTTGACAAAAATATTACTAACCGGCGCTCGCAAAATGTTCATCGATGCGATCGAGAACGAATTGGCCGCTTATCTGAAGCAGCATGTGAATGAACGCGATGCGTAAAATCATCGGCGGGTGGTCGCGAGCGGCGTTCGCAAGGGTCGAATGATTCAGACCGGTGTAGGGCTGATTGAAATCGACATGCCGAGGGTTGACGATCGACGGCTTGTTGAAAACAGAGGATGACGCTGATTGCGATCAGCGACGGCTACCGCGAGAGCGAACAATCTTGGAAAGAGTTGCTGCTGGACGTGAAGGCTCGCGGGCTTGTTATCGAACCGAAACTGGCGACGGGTGATGGCGCGTTCAGTTTCTGGGCTAGCAACGAATGAAACGCCATATTATGCTTGATGAAACTTTCCTAGGCCGCCCCCAAAAATTATTTTGACAAAATATATTTTTTCATGTAATTTATCTAATAATATTAGTCATAATATAACTAAAGAGTTGACCTGAATGGGATGTCTTACACAGGCAAAAATTGCTAAAGAACTCGATTTAAGCCAAAGCACCGTTTCATTGGTCTTGGCCAATCCAATGACAAAACGTGTTTCGGATGAAACACGTAATCGTATATTTGACTATATTAGTAAAGTTGATCCATCTTTCAGGCCCAAGAGGCGAACGATTGGCGATATCTGTTATCTTACTCCCGCTTCCTGCGCCAATGCAGCTCTTTACACGAGGCTGCTCGATGGTGCAGAATCCGAAGCCAAGGAGGAGGGCCTCAATCTGATCTTCAAACGCTGGCAGACCATCGACGATTTTACAAATATATTCAAGAATTCGAATATCTCCGGCATTATTCATTGCGGCGAAACGACAGAAGATGCCATCAGGCGTCTGCAGCGTTTTGCTCCAACGGTTCTGCTGAATTACACTTTTGAAAATATGATCTGCAACATGGTTACGATCGACAATCACGGTGCGATCAGGCAGGCTGTGCGGCACTGTTTCAACATGGGACACCGGCGGATCGGATTTGTTAACTACCAATCTCATTATACGCAAGGCCATTTTCTCGATCGTCTAGGCGGCTATTACGAAGCCATTTATACTCTCGGCCTGCCGATCCGATCGGAATATGTAATTGGAATAGATCAACTCGATTCAGGGAATTTGGACGCGGAAAAAACTATTCGTCAACTTTTAAGTATGCAGGACCGCCCGACTGCGGTGGTCTGTGTCAATGATGTTGTTGCAATCTCGATCATGAAAGCCGCCGTCGCTGCCGGGCTTACGCTGCCCGACGATCTTTCGGTTACCGGTTTTGACAATACCGAAACCGGCCGCGAATGGGTTCCGGCACTTACGACCATACATCAGAAGCGGGAAGACATGGGCAGGGCGGCAGTCGCACTTCTCAAGAGGAAAATAATGGAAGACCGGTCAGATATTCCGGAAAAAGTTTTATGCGAGACCGAACTGGTCGTTCGGGAAAGCGTTGCGAAGAAAAATATCTGAAACAAATTTATCAAGTTTATTCTGAAGTTTGTCTGTGTTAGGAAAGGTAAGATATGAAAAAACCAGTTATCGGAATGCAGCTTTACACCATGCGGAACGTTTGCACCACTGCAGCGAACCTCGACAGGGCACTTGCACGGCTCAGGAAAATCGGTTACACCGCCGTTCAAGTTTCCGGCCTGCCTGTGAACATCGCGCCTAGGGAAATTGCCAAAGCGGCGGAAAACAATGGTATGAAAATCGCCAGTACGCACATGAACTGGGATCGTTTCATTAACGATCTGGACGCGGTGATCGAAGAACACAAACTCTATAAATGCAGCCATCCAGCAATCGGCGGGCTTTTTGATGAAGTCCATCGCGGCATGGAGGGCATCAAAATATTTCTTGAAGAACTCGCTCCCGTGGCCGAGCGTCTGCGCAAGGAAGGTATGGATTTTTCCTATCACAACCATAATCATGAATTCGTTCGATATGAAGGCAAACCCTGGCTACAGCATTTGTATGAAATGGCTTCGCCGAACGATCTCAAGGCGGAAATCGATACATACTGGGTTCAGGCCGGTGGAGCTTCTCCGTTGAAATGGGTCAAAATGATGGCGGGACGTATGCCGATTCTTCATCTGAAAGAAATGTGCATCGACGCTCGGCGGAATCTGTACTTGGACTGGATCGGCAACGGTAATCTCGATTGGCCCGAAATTCTCCAGGCGGCGACAGAAGGTGGTGTTGAATACGCCATGTATGAGCAGGATGATTGCTACAGCGACAACCCGTTTGAACTGGCGGAAAAAACCTACAAATATCTTTCAAATCTTGGATACAAATAACGCATAACAAATAAAACTTCTATTGATGAAAGGGATAAAATGGCTGGGAAGGTAAGAAGTGGCAAAGGGCCGATCAGGGTCGGTCTCGTCGGACTTGGCCGGGCGGGCATGGGAACGCATCTTCCGGAAATCGAGAAACGCAAACGCCAGTTTAAGCTGGTCGCGGCCTGCGATCCAGAAGAAGATTTTCGCAACAAGTTGACTGAAAAATGTCCGGATGCAAAGGTATATGCCGATTTCGAGCAACTTCTGGCGGATCCCGAAGTTGAACTGGTGGATATTGCCAACCGATCGACGCAGCATTTCGAGTTTACAGCAAAAGCTCTCAAAGCCGGCAAGAATGTGTTCCTTGAAAAACCGATTTGCCTGACTTTCAGCGAAGCGAAAAAACTCCTGGCCTTGTCGAAAAAATCGAAAGGAAATTTGTATATCCGGCATAATCGTCGATTTGAGCCCGCGTTCCAACACATCCGGCAGATTATCGATTCGGGGATACTCGGTGATGTTTACGAAATCAAACTTTGTCGGCACAGCTATAATCGACGCGATGATTGGCAGACCCTGATCGATTGTGGCGGCGGACAGCTCCTGAACTGGGGACCGCATCTCATCGACCATGGGCTGCGGTTTATCGATGGCAAGCTGGCGGACCTCTGGAGTGATTTGAAACGCATTGCCGCCGTCGGTGATGCGGAAGATCATGTGAAAATCATCCTCAAGGGCCAAAACGGCAGGATCGTGGATATCGAAATCAGCGGCGGCGTGGCGATCAACGCTCCGGTTTACGCCGTATACGGCACAAAGGGAAGTCTGATCAGCGAAGATGAGTCCATCATCAAAATGCGCTACATCGACCCGAAACAAAAGCTGATGAAAAAGAAGGCCAATCCGGGTACGCCGAAGTCCGGATTTTATGGAACGCCTGAAACCATCAAATGGGTCGAAAAGGAAATCCCCGTCGCACCGAAGCCGAAAGTAGGGCCCGAAAACATATGGGATTTTCTCTATGAAACGATGCGCGACGGTAAAAAATTTCCCATTGCTCTGGAAGAGGCAGTGCAGGTCATGGACGTTGTGAGCCGGGTGAAAAAAGGCACGCCGTTCGAAATGAAATGGAAGAAAAAATAGATCAACAAGAATTTCAGGCGTTGCAGTAGGTTTCAGCGATACCTACGAACCCGGCTTGGCGGAAGTCCCCGATATTTTTTGAAAAGACGTGAAAAATAGAAGGGATACTGATATCCCAGGCGCGCGGCGATTTCTGCGATCGTTTTTTCCAGGTCGGATTTCAGCCAGGAGATCGCCATTGCGAGATTGTATTCGATCTGATATTGTTTGAAGCTCCGGCCGCTGAGTTTTTTGAAGCGATGCGAGACGCTTGAGGTACTTTTATCTGCCAATTCCGCCGCTGGTTGATTTCCTCATCGGGCTGCGCAATCAGAAAAAAATCAGCGAAAAAATATTTCAAAAAGTCGTGTGAAAAATGCCATACGTCTTTTGGATTTGTAAACCCCACGCATAGCGCGAGCATCTTTTTTTTCATGGAAACAACCCCCTTGAGACGTGGGGGGGGTACACCTCCATGCCGTCAATGTTTCAATTGCATTGGGCTTACCTCAAAAATCATTTTCTTCTCTTGGCCGATTTCCAATCTGGCATATATGAAGGGAATAATTATAATGGTGTGAGCATCATAATTATTAAGGTGTACAAAGGTGGTAGGCAATGACCGTCGATCGGCGACAATGCGAAAATAATGATTCTTACTGCAACAATGTCACACACTTGCATTTGGAGCGGCATGAACATGAAGGGGGTAAGTTCAGTTGTGAGGAGTCTATCGTCTCGGTTCGCGATGTCTCCTTTGCTTATGGCACAGAAACAGTGCTCGAAGATATCAGTTTCTGTGTTCCCAACAAGTGCCTGGTCGGTATCATCGGACCCAATGGCGGCGGCAAGACTACACTACTGAAATTGATTCTGGGGCTCTTGGAACCTCGAAAGGGCACGGTCGAAGTATTTGGATGTCCGGCGAGCCGACTTAACGGCCTGCGGACGCAAATCGGTTATGTCCCTCAGCGGTTCGATCTGGACTGGCGTTTTCCCGCCTCCGTGTGGGATATTGTCATAAGCGGCTGTTTTCCTCAGTTGTCAATGTTTCAGGCCGTCTCCCGCGAGCGGAAACAGCGCGCACGGAATCTGATGGAACTGGTCGGCGTGGATGCCTTTGTCGATCGGCCGATCGGCCAGCTTTCCGGAGGCCAGCAGCAGCGGGCGTTTATCGCACGAGCGCTGGTGGCGGACCCTAAACTCCTTGTCGTGGACGAGCCGATCAACGGCGTCGATACGGCTGGGCAGATTCAATTTTTCGAATTAATTCAAAAACTCCGAGCCGAATTGAAGTTGACCATCATGATGGTCTCGCACGATATCGGCCAACTGTTACGATACTCCGATTATCTGGCCTGTTTGAATAAACGGCTCCATTGGCACCAGGGCGGTACGCGACTGGATATCAAAATGATTGAAGAAGTCTACGGCTGTGAGTTACGGGCGTATCTGCAGGATGTAAGCTCGAAGGAAAACCAGGATAAAAAATAAATGATCACCATGATGATTAACCAGTTTCACCAATTTTATCATGATTTGACTACGCTGCCGGTCCTGATGCGCGGCTTGCAGGCGGCGATTCTGATCTCCGTCGTCTGCTCCACGCTGAGCGTTTTTGTCGTTCTCAAACGCCTCGCGTTTATCGGCGAGGGAATCGCCCATTCCGCCCTGGGAGGCATCGCGCTGGGGATATTGATTTTTGTTTCCGGCCCCATGGTGGAACAGACGTTCGGCTCGCGGCTGGGAATCGACCTTACCACGCTCGTTTTTTGCGTCGGCGTCGCCTGGCTGATCGGATGGACCAGCCGCAGGAAAATCATCTCCGAGGATACCGCAATCGGAATATTTTTTGTCGCATCCCTCGCCTTTGGCGTCATGCTGATTTCCCTGCGAAAAGAATATACTGCCGAGCTTTTCAGCTTTCTCTTTGGCTCCATTCTCGCCGTCGGACCGTTCGACGTCTATACCACGATCATTCTGGCGGTCTTTGTCCTGACGACAGTTGTTCTTTTCTTCCGCCCGATGTTTCTCTTCTGCCTCGATGAGGAACTGGCGGGAGTTTCCGGCATTCCGACCGGATTCCTTCACTATACGCTCCTGACTCTCCTGGCGGTGACCGTTGTCGTTTCCATCAAAATCCTCGGCGTGCTTCTGATTGCAGCGTTTCTGGTCATTCCAGGTGCAATCGCCCGCATGCTGACCTGCCGTTATCGAAACATGTTCATTATCGCCAATGTTTCTGGTTTGCTTGCGGTTTTGGGCGGACTGATTCTTTCTGATGTTATTTCCGATCTGCCCTCCGGCCCGAGTATTGTTCTGGGCGAATTTTTCATTTTTATTTTCGCCGTCGCCTGGGCCAGGCTTCGAGACCGCTTTGCGCCAGGCCGGGAGCTGGCCTTTGTCGGAACGTCCATCGTCATGCTCTGCTATGTGATAATACTCCTGGCGATTTGCTCCGCCGCTTCCGCCAGCGTCGCCGCACAGGCTCGTCCAGCTAAGCCAGCCGCAGCTTCCTCAATTGACGACGCCGGTTGGCACTTTTTTGTCTCCGCCCTGAAAAGCGGGAAATATGGTGATCTGGATCACCGAATCGACAGCGACGCGCGATTTGTGGAACTGATTACCCGGCGAATCAATCAGTTGCCGCTTTCAGGTAATGAAAAGGATCAGTTTCTCGATGCGATGGCGTCAATGAATTGGCGAAGCTTGCCGCCGAATCTGGTAGATAAGCTGAAATAAGATCAGGCTTGCAGATCGATATGGTCGGAGTCGTCCGGACCCTCGGAATTGGTGTCGAGGTTATCTTCGGGCATTTGGCGATGGCGGTGCTTTTTCTGCTGGTGTGATTCTTCCTCGTTCTGCCGTCGGATGCGGGTATCTTCGGTCTGGAGTGTATCCTCAACCTGATGGTCCTGCAAATCATCCAGAAATGTCTGCTCGCGAACAAGATGAGCCTGCTGACGATCTTTGGAGTCTTTTTCAACTGCCTGGCGTCGCTGGGAACTGGCGGTTTGTGTGATTCCAGCCACCAAATTCATATTTGCGGGCGGAATGGATGACATGCGTTACTCCTTTTACGAATCAGGACCATCCAGAACCTGCCGGCCGTCACCAAATCGAATCGTTGCCGAAGGCCGTAATGTTCCTGCTCCAAGAGTCTTTTACGCTTCGATGCTGTCGCCCATTAGGGTGACGTCATCGGGAATGTCCTCTTCAAATTCCCTGCTGCGATTCTGCAAGTGCTGTCGAAGTCGTTTGATAATCGCGGAATGCATCTGGCTGACGCGGGATTCGGACAGATCAAGCGTCATCCCGATCTCTTTCATGGTCATTTCTTCATAATAATAGAGCAGAACGATCAACCGCTCAGCCCGCGACAGGCCTCGCATGATCAATTCCTTTATGTCCTTCTTCTGCATATCAATTATCGGATCGCGAGCACGTTTATCTTCAAGTACGTCAATTTCCCGCAGATCTTTGTGGCTGTCGGTCTCGTTGCGGGGGCGGGACAAACTTATGAAAACGCTGTGATTGGTATCGTTCACGACGCGGGAAAATTCCTCCGGCGGCAGATTCATTTCCTTGGCCAGTTCTTCGGTGTTCGGCTCGCGGCCGAGCTGAGCTTCCAGTGCCTTTCTCGCCTCATCGACACGCCGCATGCGGTTGCGGACGATACGGGGAACCCAGTCGCGTTCCCGCAGCTCGTCCAGTATAGCTCCGCGGATTCGGCGAGAGCAATACGTGGCAAACTTGACGCCTCGATCCAGATCGAACGAAGCGATGGAGTCCATGAGTCCCATAATACCGCAGCTCACCAAATCTTCCAGTTCCACTTCGTTGGGGAGCTTGGACCAGACCCGCTCGGCATTGTAGCGGACCAGTGGCATATAGTGTTCAATAAGTGTATTTCGCAGTTCATCGTTTCGATCCGCCTGGTAAGACCGCCAGATCTGATCGATATCGACTTTCTTTTCTGTCTTTTCAGATATTTCCGTCAAATCCGTCGTCGTCATTTCGTTCATATTTTACTCCTCCGTGAGAGTATAGTCCGATAACGCCAGGACCCTAAGCCACATTTCCGGCATCCGAAGCATTGCTGTTGGATATCGCAGGGGCCTTCTCTTGCAGGTGATCCATCATCTGCCGGGTCATTTTCCGAATGTGCTCGTCTATGACGATTTGAGCCATCCAACCGATTATCGCGCCGAATATTAAAAACAGGATTAAGGTCCACCACGCCCGAATGAGAATGGTGGTAATGTCGTTGCCCGCCCACAGGCCGGCAATAATGGCCGCCGAAAAGGCGAGCAACGACAGCGATCCTGAAACCATCCTTACCAACATTTCTTACACTTCCCTTTTCGCTCAACTACCAGAACAAATTCGCCACTTTCCGAAAGAAACTGACCTTCTGTGCCGGAATCTGGACGTTTTTCGCCAGTTTCGCCGCCAGGCTCATCATGCAGTAACTGGCCTGACATTTCGGAAATTCCAGCACAAACGGCTTGCGGGCTCTGACTGCCTGTGCGACATACGAGTCTTCCAGAATATAACCCGCATCAAAAATCGCCGTATCCAAAAACTTCCGTGTTACCTGCGACAGCCGTTGCTGGCAGGCCCTGGCTTCATGCCTGGATGACACCCGGTTCAACAGAACACAGAGTCGACCCTGGGCCTGCTGCTGTACAGCAGTCTTGATCATCGCATAGGCGTCAGTAATTGCTGCCGGTTCCGGGGTGGTAATCACCATGACTAAATCGGCAAGATCAACGAAGGCCATTACGTTTCGGTTTATGCCAGCGGCTGTATCAAATATAATGATGTCGGCGGTATTTTGCAAGTCCGATAATATTTGAACCAGGTTCTGCCTCTCAAACTCCGTCATATTCGCAAGCTTCGCGACCCCGGAACCACCTGGAATTATTTGTAACCCTGTAGGATGTTCAACAATAATGTCATTAAGCGGAATCTGGCCCGAAAGGACATGATATAAATTATAAGGACGATTGACACCCAGCAGCACATCGACATTGGCCAGACCGAGATCGGCATCGACCAGGACGACACGTTTTCCGGTGGCAGCCAGGCACAAACCCAGGTTGATTGCCGTGACTGTTTTACCAACGCCGCCCTTGCCGGATGTGAGGGTGATGATTTTGGCACGCGGGGAAAAGTTTTTCATCATTTCGCGAAGTTTCGCGGCTTGATCGTTCCAGGTCATGAGCGTAAACCTCCAGAAGATGGAACTGCAACGTTGCAGGGTGATGGAGCCTCAGCCGCATTTTGCGGGCTGACAAGCAGTTGCGCCAGACGAGCGGCACTGCCGGGTTCGATGTCGTCAGGGACATTCTGGCCGGTGGTGATATAGGAAATTGCGCGATTGAGTTTCTTCATGACATTCAGAACCATTCCGATGCCGACCGACTCATCGAGTTTAGTGAAGATGATATGATCGATATTGAGCGACGAGAATCGCTTGATGGTCGAAAGCAGCACTGCCTGCGATGCGGTGGTGCTCAGAACGAGGTGAATTTCGTCCGGACTGGCGGCCTGGAGGAATGAGTTGAGTTCTCGAAGTTTCAGGTCGTCGTTCTGGCTCCGGCCGGCCGTGTCGATGAGAATCAAATCCACGTTGGACATGTTATCGATGGCTTGACGAAGTTCCTCGGGCGTCAAAACGATTCGCAGGGGAACGTTGATTATGTTGGCGTAGGTTCGCAGCTGATCTACAGCGGCGATTCGATAAGTATCGATCGTGATCAGGCCGACGGACTTGTTCTGGCGGAGCTTGAAGTTGGCAGCCAGTTTGGCGATGGTGGTGGTTTTCCCCACACCGGTCGGCCCGACCAGTGCGATGATCCGGGGTTTATCGATACGCGGCGCCAGGGTGATCGGCTCTGCTGGCGGGAGCATTTTTTCGACGATACCGGCCACGGCTGTGCGAACTTTTTCCGGGTCTCGGATTTGTGAGCTCGGCAGCGCGGCTTTGACCTGTTCGATGACCTCACCGGCCAGTTCTTCAGCGACTTCCTGGTTGATCAAACTCAGATAAGTAGCGAAAAGTTCCTCAGGCACCTGCGGATGCTGATTACGCCGGTTCTGTGCCAGCAGTTCCTGAACCATCTGCTTGACCAGTCCCAGTTCCTCCTGAAAATGCGCCTGGCTTGAGGAATCGCACGGCGCAATGCTCTCAAGCCGACTCGTTAATGGTTCTTTCTTGCCGCCAGTCTTGAGCAGGTTCTTCTTCTGTGAGGGGTGAAGGACGTTGACGCCGGATGTCGCGGTGATTTCGACAACCGTTTTGGTTCCAATACCCCAGAATCCGCCTTTTTTGAGCGTTCGGGTGTGGAGGATGACGGCATCCTTGCCCAGATCCCGACGAACATTGGCTAAGGCCTGTGCCATGGTTTCTGCCTGGTATGTTTTCAGATTCATGACATCTCCACTGTAACAAGGCCATGGGATTGAACACGAATGTCTCTTACGACTTCATTAAATGCCAGCACCGGTGTGCCGGGAATCGCCGATTCGATGAGCCGACGAAATTGCAGCCGAATTTGCGGAGAACAAAGCAAAACTAAAGTGCCAGTTGGAACGGCGTATTTTTCGACCTGACTGCGAACTGCGTCAATGATCTTGTTGGTCCGGGCGGGTGGAAGCGTCAGATACGAACCTGTCTCCGTTCGCTCGATATGGGCATTGACGGTGTCTTCCAGCGCGGGGTCCAGTGTGATGCAGTGTATGACGCCTTCGCGGTCCATATACTGGGCGCAAATGGTGCGGGCCAGTGCATTACGGCAATATTCAGTGAGGATTTCAAGGTCTTTGGTTCTGCCGGCCCAGTCGCCGAGGGTTTCCAGAACCGTTTGCAGGTCGCGGATGGGAACTCGTTCCCGAAGCAGGTTCTGCAGAACTTTCTGCACCTCGCCGAGCTTGAGAATGGGGCCGACTACTTCCTCGACGACGGCGGGACATTTTTCCTTGAGTGTATCGAGAAGCTTTTTCACCTCGTCGCGAGTCAGCAGGTCGGCGCCGTGGCGTTTGATCAGATCGGTCAGATGTGTTGCGATAACGGAACTGGCGGGCACGACGGTGTAATTATTTTTTTCCGCCCTGGCCCGTTCGTTTTCAGTAATCCACACAGCCGGCAGACCGAACGCAGGTTCATGAGTTTCAATGCCGGGAACTTTTTCCCGAACGGCGCCGGAATTGATAGCGAGAAACATTCCGGGCATGGATTTATCGCGGGCGATTTCGATGCCGCGAAGTTTGATGGCATATTCGTTTGGCTCGAGCTGCATGTTGTCGCGAATCCGGATGGGCGGAACGATAATGCCCATTTCGCCAGCAATCTGCCGGCGGATCATGCTGATGCGGTCCAGAAGATCGCCGCCCTGGTTCTTATCGACCAGCCGGATCAGGCCGTAGCCGACTTCGAGCTCCATCGGATCGACGGAAAGCAGAGTTTCGATGGGTTCGGATTTCGGTGCGGCTGGTTTGGCCTGTTTGGCGGCGGCCTGGGCGCTAGCTTGTTTTCGACCCCTGGACAGCATATAAGCCAGTCCACCGCAGGAACCGCCGAGTAGCAAAAGAGGCGCTTTCGGCAGGGGGGTTACAGCCAGCAGGCCGAGGAACCCTGCGGCAATGGCCAATGCGACGGGCTTGGCGGTCAACTGGGTCAGCAGTTCCTCGCCGAGATTACTCTTGGAAGTCGATCGAGTTACGATCAGACCGGCGGCGATCGAAATGATAAACGCGGGAACTTGTGTAACCAGGCCGTCGCCGATGGTCAGTTTCGTGAAGAGTTCCAGGCACTGCATGATCTGCCATTTGTTCTGGACAATGCCGACGTAGAGACCGCCTAGAATATTGACAATGATAATAATGATGCCGGCAATGGCGTCGCCGCGGACAAATTTGGATGCACCGTCCATCGCGCCGTAGAAATCGGCCTCCCGGCTGATGGCCTCACGACGCCGTTTGGCCTCAACATCGTTGATGATGCCGGCGTTGAGGTCGGCGTCGATGGCCATTTGTTTGCCCGGCATGGCGTCCAATGTGAAACGGGCCGCCACTTCGGAAATACGCGTTGCACCCTTGGTGATGACGACGAACTGTATGACGATCAGGATGATGAAGATGATCAACCCAACCGCCAGAGAATTCCCGGCGACAAAATTACCGAAGGCCTCGATGACATGACCCGCCGCTGCGGTCGCCTGAGTCGGGTCGGTACCAGGACCGCCCGCAGTGAGGATCAGCCGTGTGCTGGCGGTATTGAGAACGAGCCGAAAGAGTGTCGTCGCCAGAAGCAGGGACGGAAACGACGAAAGCTCAAGCGGATTCGTGACGTACAGTGTAGTCATCAGAATCACGGCTGAAAGAGTGATGTTGATAGAGAGAAGAACGTCCATGAGCCACGGCGGTAGGGGCACCAGCAACACGAGAATAAGGCATATGACGCAAATGGGAATCAGCAGACCGCGATTCTGGGTCAGCCACTCGAGAATCCCATTTTTTGTCAATGTCATTGTTGCCATGCTTTATCGTTTCTCTCGTAACGACGCCGATCGTGACGGCTGTGAAACGCTTCTCGCCGTCGGCGTAGTCTTACCTGTTAATTCATAAACGTACGCGAGAATTTCTGCAACAGCTTTATAGAAAGAAGGTGGAATTTCTTGTCCGATTTCCACCGTTTTGTACAATGCCTGGGCCAGGGGCTTGCGCTCGATAATGGGTACGCGGTGCTGGATGGCGATCTGCCGGATGCGGGCGGCGAAGTAGCCGGCGCCCTTGGCGACAACCTTGGGTGCGCTCATGGAAGCCGAATCGTATTTGAGTGCGATGGCCAGTTCGGTCGGATTGGTAATGACGACGTCGGCCTTGGGAACGGCATATTGCATACGCTGCATCGCCAGTTGACGAGCAACGCGCTTGCGACGTTCCTTGACCAGCGGGTCGCCTTCCATCCGCCGCAGCTCCTCCTTGAGCTCCTGTTTGGACATGCGGAGCTTCTTTTCATGAGCAAAACGCATGTAGGCATAATCGAAAATGGCCAGGATCAGCAGAACCACCGCCATTCTCACGCCGAGCATGAACATCAGTTCGCCCGTCAACGCCGTCATCTGCCACTGATCCAGGGCACTGATGTTAATGATTTCTGTAATGCGATCCCTGATAGTCAGATAGGCGATGAAGCCGATGATTCCGACCTTGAGCAGGCTGATGGCCATCTTTACGAGCGATTCGGTGGAGAACATCCGGCTGAAACCTGCAATGGGATTGATTTTATTCAGTGAAGGCTGAAGCGGATGGAATGTAAAGAGTATGCCGACCTGGGCGAAGGTGATCAGGATGGCGATAAACATCAGTACCAGGCACAGTGGGCCGGCCATCTGCGCCAAGGCATATAAACCCAGCATGCTCAGGCTTTTCATCGAGGCCGGTGTAACGGCATCGGGCGCGGAATACGACAGCATGGTTTTCAGCAGGCGATACATGTCACGCAGCATCGGCGGGCCGAAATAATTGAGGGCGATCATCGCCCCCAGCAGCGCCACGGCGGCGGTCAGATCCGGCGATCGGACCACCTGACCACGTTCGCGGGCTTCTTCCCGTCGACGTGGGGTTGGTGCTTCTGTCTTGTCGTCAAAATCTTCCGGCACAATTTTCCTCTTATTTCAAAAGACCCAAAACCTGATACAGAGTCTCAAAGGCCCGACCCAAAGTGATCCTGAAGATATTCAGAGTCGGAGCCAGGCAGATGATCAAAATCAAAAAACCAAGCAATACCCGCAGGTTGAAACCTATGGATAAAATATTCAATTGTGGAACGGTTCTGGCGACGAAACCGGTGGCCAGCGTGGTCAGGAATATGGTGACCAGGATCGGAATAGAAATTTGCAGGGCCAGGACAAACGCCAGGTGAAGAACGGTAACCAGTCCGGCCAAAATATGGTCATCGACGGCGAATTTTCCCGGCGGCAGAGTTTGAAAACTTTTGATCATGGCACCAAGCATGGCGTGATGACCCTGAATGAGAAGAAAGATAACCATGGCCAGCCAGAAATAAAGCTGGCCGAAAACCGAACTTTCCTCTTCAAAGAGCGGATTGAAAACCTCAGCGACGCCGATGCCCATCTGCTGACCGATCATGACGCCGGCCAGTTCCAGCCCGGAAAAGACGGCGTTCAGCATCGTGCCGAAGGTCAGGCCGATGAGGAATTCGCCGATCAGGGTAACGACAAGTTGACCCAGATCGCCCGGTACGGGCAGCGACGACATTGTAAACGGCAGGATCACGACGGTAATGGCCAGTGAAAAGAAAATCCTCGTTTTGGCCGGGATCACACTGGAACTGAAGAAGGGGGCCAGCAACACCAGCCCGGAAATCCGGGCCAGCACCAACGCCATCAGCGGCAGATTCATCATGACTTGTAAAAGTTGCATCGAATCGTTCATTGCACGCTATCCCATCACCGGTTGAAACGTGAACAGATACTGCGAAAACGTGACCATCTTGGCTGTGGCCCAGGAGAGGATCAGGACGGCGACAATGGCCATCGCGATCATCTTCGGAACAAAGCTCAGCGTCTGATCCTGTATCTGTGTCACCGCCTGCAGGATGCTGATGACCAGGCCGATGACCATTCCCACGAGCAATATCGGCGCAGAAATCTGCATCACGATGATCATCGTGTACCGAGCCAGCTCCAAAGCCTGGGAAATCGTAATCGTCATCACTTCAGACCTTATACAAAACTGTTGATCAAATTACCTACGACCAGATGCCAGCCGTCAACCAGAACAAACAATAGCAGTTTGAAGGGCAGCGATACCAGCATCGGCGGCAGCATCATCATGCCCATGGAAATCAAAACTGAGGCTATTACCATATCGATGATCAGAAACGGCAGATAAATTCGAAAACCGATAATGAACGATGTCTTCAGTTCGCTGGTGATGAAGGCGGGAATGATCACTACGGTGGGAACATCGGACCATCTCAATTGTCCATCCTTCGGCTGGGGCATGGACGCATGGCCCATGAACATGAAAACGTCCTCGGTATTTTCGGTGGCTTCGATCTGGCGGATCATGAATTCGCGCAGCGGCTTCAATCCGCGATCGAAAGCGGTGGCCTGATCGATGGTTTTGTTGAGATACGGTGCCAGCGACTGTGACTGAATCTTATACCACGTCGGAGCCATGACCATGAACGTCATGAACAAAGCCAACCCGATGATTACCTGATTTGGCGGCAGCTGCTGCGTTGCCAGTGCCTGACGAAGCAGCGACAGAACGACGACGATGCGCGTAAAACAGGTGACCATGACCAGAAGGGCCGGCGCCAGCGACAGCACGGTGATAATAACGAGAATCTGAACGGCGGCAGATACGGCAGGGGCATCCTTCGCCTGGGGAACAACCTGCCGCAGATCGGGAATGTACAGCCCATTCGGCCCCGCCGTCTGTGCGACAGCTTCGGCGGCGCCGAAAGCGACAACCAGCGTAACAAAAATCAAAAAACTCGTTACGCTGAACAGATTGTAAGTGCTTTTGCCTTCCATGGCGTCCAGAGATGTCAAGGACCATCTTGGCCCTTCATTTCCTCTACTCTATGTAATAACCGATTTAGCTCATTTTTCAACAATAAAACGTCATTTTCTGTATTTTTATCGGAACTATTTTCCAAATCGCTCGTCTCGGGCTCCGCCTGGCACTGCATCGCCTGCGATTCAGACGAAAATAGGTGTTTAAACCCGCTGGTGATGCTCGCGGGTCGGCTCTGTTCGATGATGCTGACGATGCGGGATACGTCCGCCGAATTGCTGATGGTGGTGATGGGCGTGATCTGGTGATCGGTGATGCCGAGCAGGATTAATTGATTGTCGAGCCGGATGAGTGTGAGAGTTTGACGGGGAGAAAGATGAGTGCGACCGAGAATCTGCAAAATAGGCAGCGAACCGAAGAGCAGATTTCGACCAGGATAGGCCCTGCGGATCAGCCACGCACCGCCAAGAATCAAGCAGAGAATCAACGCCAATGCGATCCATGGATTGTCGAACATCCCGGTCGGAAGTGCCTTGCTTTCCGCTTTCCCGCTACCGGCCGAAGCGTTTGCGGCGGGAGGCTTGAGCAATTTATTCTCAACACTGACAGGCTCGGCGGCGGTAGCAATGTTCACGGAACCGTTGACGACGGGTTTTCCCTGCGCATAAAGAAATTGTGAATTTCCCGGCAGTAAAAGTCCGATAAGGAAGGATAGGAGCCCAACCGCTCCACGATAAAAATAAGAGTAAGTATAAAAACTTTTCTGGGTCAACATAACCTGGCTTTCCCTTTTTCAGAAATCCGACATCCATCAAGTCCCGGCGAGGACTTTTTACAAATGCATCTCTGTGCACTATTTCATTCTTTTACCGAACCGTTACTCTCTGCTTAAGTACCCGCTAAGATCGCGGTCGGCGAAACACAGCGTCATGCCGGCTCGCAAACAATCTGATTGACGCGAACACAGAAATTATCGTTGAGAACCAGAACTTCCCCACGGGCGACCAGACGTTCGTTGACAAAGATATCCACCGGATCGCCGGCGAGTTTGTCCAGCTCGACGACGGACCCTTCGGAAAGTTTCAGCACGTCCTCGACGTACATCTTTGCACGCCCCAGCTCGATCTTGACATTCAATTCGACATCTTTAAGCAAATCGATGGAGTTCCCTGATGAAGAGCCTGCCTGCTGGGCGGCTAATGCGGTCAGATCCGGCATGGCAATACCGTCGGCCGGCTTGGTTTCGGTCGATGCTGTTCCCACAGCAGGTTCCGGCATCGTGGCGCCCGACGTTACAACTTTATTTTCCTGTGTTGCGGTCATGGTCAGCGATTCCCATTTACCTTTGTTATTTGTCAGTCAACCGGTGTCGGCATGTAATCTGAAATTAACACGTCTCTTACTTTACCTTTTCCCAGGACTTCGTCAAGGATCGATTTAAATTGTCTGCGAAGAGTTGATAGCCCGTAATCGGGCTTTTCGGAGCGGGCTAGACATAAAGTCCCAGGATCCGCAGATGCAACGATCGTTCGCATGCGGTCCTTGATCTGCGCAATATGGTCTTCGATATCCTTTGCGATGTCGCACTTGCCGGCGCTTTCCTTGCCCTCACCTTCCTTGGCCTCTTTACCATGCCCTTCGCCCTCACCGGCAGAAGCCACGAGGTCTTTGGATACGGCGGCGACAACGGTCATCCGCACAACGTAGAGCCGACCCGTATTGGTGTGCGGGCATTCCAGATTGGCGATTTTGATCTCCACCGTTTCCGCACCAGGATTGTCAGCCGGCTCAGCTGCATGCTTTTCGGGAATCTCGATACCGGCTGCCTCCGCAGGCCCTTTGAAGGCCTTGACAGCGATGAAAATCCCAGCGCCCCACAAAACAAGAACACCGGCAACGATTCCGGCGATCAGGGGCAGCTTGCCTTTCCCTTTCGGACTTTCAGGCAACGGTTCTTTCGAAGCTGGTTTTTCCTCTGGCATATGTACATCCTCACTTTGCGTCAAAAACCAAAGTTGGTACGAATGCTCCGGGCGTACTCGATGGCCCGACGGACGACTTCGTCCATTGGCTCCTTCACCAGCAACTTATCGCCGCTGGTGAGAGTGATGAGGGTGTCCGGTGTCTGTTCGACGAAACGGATCAGCTCCGCATTCACCACAATCGGCTTGCCGTTTAATCGGGTTACCTGGATCATAGCGACTTCTTCTTATTCATATGTTATCGGTTAAACTTTATTGGTACTTTTATTATCTAATCATGGTCATCAGTTCGGTCAGAAGCTGCTGAGAGGTCGTTATGACCTTCCCCGCCGCACTGAACGCCGTAGAGGCGGAGACCATGTCGATGAACTCTTTGGTAATATCGATATTGCTGAGTTCCAGCGCCCCGCCGATAAGCGAGCCGGTACCGAGATTGCCGGCAGTGGTAACGTTCGGATCGCCGGAATTCGGGCCGGCTATGTAGCAATTGTTGCCCTTTTCGATCAAACCTTCAGGATTGGAAAAATTCGCCAGAACGATCTGGCCCAGTGTCTTGGTCATGCCGTTCGAAAAACTTCCGATAATCGTTCCATCCTCGCCGATACTGTAGTCGTTGAGTGTCCCGGTCGGATATCCGTCCTGCGATTCCCTGAATATATCGCTCTCGCCGTTGGCGCTCAGGCCGGTGACCTTGGAAAAATCCAGCGTCATGCTGATCGGATCCACCGCTCCGAGATTGGCACGGTTGATCACAATATTGGTGCCGGTGGCTTCAACAAATTTTCCGGTATTGTCGAAGGTGATAGTGCCTGTGCCGATATAAGGCGACGAGTCGCTGTCATCGGGTGACTCGACATAAAACCGCCATGTGTTCCCCGTCGTCGATTTGCTTTCCAGTACAAATGTCGCATTGACGTTCACGGCATTGCCCAGCGAGTCGTATACCAGAAATCCTGTGTATTTGCTGGTGCCATCGCCTTCACTGGTGGCCCATGTCAGTGGATTGGGAACTGCCCCGGAGCTGGTGAGTTTGATCTCCGGTGAATTGTCGGCTCCGAGATTTCCGACGACGGTAATCTGTCCGTTGACTATGCTTACCCCGCCCGTAGTGGACTGAGGGGCTGAAGAGTCGATTCCCATCGTGTTCTGAATGAAGGTATTCAGATCGGCGACTGTCGCACCGCCAGTAACGGTATAGTTGGCCGATTCAAGGTTACGCGTGCCTTTGGTGCCGCTCAGTGTGATCACATCGTTGGTTGCGAATAGTGCAACGCCGGGATTGGCAGCTGTTGCAAGGTTGATCAGCGCGGTGGAGCTGGTGGCATCGGTACCAGTCGTCATGTCAATGAGCTTTTCCGAAATGGCCATACCAGGCGTCGTGGCTATCGACCCGCTGGAATCTAGATTGTTCTTGAAAACGGCATTGGTCGTGGCCTGGGCGACGGAGAGCCGCCCCACTGGAATGTACAGGTTAGTAGGGGCGCCGGTGACTATATTGAAATTGTTATCGACGCCGTAGCCCTGGACGAAACTGCCGTCCACGGTGACCAGCCGCTGGTTGGCATCGAGCTTAAACGCGCCGTCACGGGTATACATCGTGTTGCCCGTGCCGTCCTTGATCACGAAAAATCCGCTGCCCTGTATGGCCACGTCGGTGTTGACGCCCGTGGTTTCAATCGAGCCCCCGGTGAAATCCTTTTGAATGGCGGCGGTCCCGACCCCCAGACCGATCTGCATGGGGTTGGTACCTCCACTGTTCGCGGTAGGCGAGCTTCCCCCGGAAAGAGTCTGACTCAACTGGGTTTCAAATACGGTCCTCGAACCCTTGTATGCTATAGTATTGACGTTGGCGATGTTGTTACCCGTTACGTCAAGCCGCTGCTGGGAGGCGTTCAGGCCCGTGAGCGACGTATACATGGCAGAATTCAAACCCATGACTGTTCTCCAATCTCATGATTTCCCTGAACTGTGTCGTTCTTTGTGTTTGTATAAATATGCATATTTTTTATTTCGTGGTTTGGGTATCGCTACTTGTCGTTTCGGTCGGCATAATTACGCTGACAACATCGGTGATGTTGATCTTTTGACTGGTATCGAGTTCCAGATATATCTGATCGTTTTCTCGACAGACCGATTTGACGGTCCCGCTGACTTTGTTTCCATTGGAATCAAGCCCGGTGACTTTCTTGCCAAGCAGCGAAGATGCAGAACCGATTTTCTGCGATAGCGACAGATCCTTGATCGCGCTGGACAAATCCAGACTGCTCTGGATATCGCGAATCTGACCGACCTGCGCAATCAATTCCTGGCTGGACATGGGTTCAAAAGGATCCTGCTGCTGCATCTCCTTGACCATGATTTTCAGAAAATCTTCCGCGGAAATATTCGAAATTTTCGAAGAAGTTGCGGATGAACTGCTTGAACTGCCGGATGTCGAAGTAACTTGGCTGACCATATCGATTTTCTCCTCAATGAACTATGCGACCATGTTTAATATTTCTTCTTCCGCCTGCCCCGGGGGCAGGACGACCGATTGCGTTTCCTCGCCGGCGGACGTCTGAGACGAATTGTCGTTTTGTCGCTGGTGAGAGTTTTGTTGGGCAAACCCGCTTCCTTGACGGGCCGGGGAATCCTGAAACTGCGGCAGATTCTGGTCCGACTGGGCTGATGCATTGCGGGTGATAATTTCACATTTTGACAGGCTTATTCCGTGTTGTTCCAGGCTGCTTCGCAGGGTTTCCACCCGATCCGAAAGCATCTGCCTTGCGTGGTCCGTTTCCGTCGCGATCGAAAGTTGAAGATTATTGTCGATAAGCTTGAGATCAACTCGCATCTTTCCCAGTTCCGGCGGATCGAGCTGAACAGTGATCTGACTTTGACGCTGGCCGAGGTTGGACCGGATAATTTGCACGATCCGATTCATGTTTTCCGCGGCGGTGTCGGGTGTTGTTCGAATTTCGGTCGGCGCCTGAACGACATGTGTGAGTGTCTTGGCCGTCTCAGACGACAGACTCGATATAACGGGAAGCGACCCCCCCGTGTCGCTGCTTTTTTCGCCTGACGATTTCTTGATCTGATCGTATTGATCGGTCAGCAGGCGGACGAAATGCTCCGCCAGACCGGTCTCAAATACGATTTTCTGGTCGGTCAGACCCATATGCTGCGGAACAATCGACTTTGACGATTCGATAACCTTCGCCTTGATTTGCGTCAAATCATTTTTGCCGGTCGCCTGCGAATTGTCCACGCTCTGGCCTGCGATCTGCCGGATGAGCTGCTGGATTTCGTTGAACGCACCCGATGAATTTTGCGCGTCGGTCGGGCGAGATTCTGCGCCGCCGGACCCTTCCGTGACTCCAGCGGCTTGTTGAACGTTGATAATATCCTCTATCATCTTATTTTCAGCCTGTGGCGCCTCCAGTGACTCTGATTTCTGTGAAGAATACGACGTTGCCGTACCCGATGTCTTTTGTTTCGCTTCGGCTGAGGGGCCGGATGACTGTTGCGAATCGGCCGGCGAGTCCGATTCGCTCCGGCTGGTGGTCGTATCCTGCTGAGCCCTGACTTGGAGGGTCTTTTCCGTAGTTCCTGTACTTTCCGCTTTTCCCCCTTTGTCCGACGCCGGAGTCTCGACTTGTGTCCCGGCGAAAGATAGATCAAATGGCTTGCTGCGAATCGTCTGCGTATCGTAGTTATATAGGAAACTGGCGAATTCGCAACTCTCAGCCGCTGAGGCCTTCTTCGTCCTCTGCTGCTGCGTTTCCGGCGTCCAGTTCGATATTTGTGCGGATGTTAACATTTTCAGGTTCCTTACCCCTTTGCTTTATCCGTAGGTTGGCGTTGATCGAGCAAAACCTGCTGCGTGCGGATGCGCTCAAGTAGTTCCTGAAGCCGCTGCTGCTCCGCCTGTGTTTTGAATTCCTTGATGACTTTGGTGTATGCCTGTTTCTTCATGTTCATGAGAAACCGAACAACAATTTCAGGATCGAGCTTCATGAAAATCTCTTTAGTCTGTTTCGGCGGCATCTGCGTGTACATTTCCAGCGTTTTGTTGAAGCCGGCATCCTCAATGGATTTTTCCTGAATCCTTACCTGGCGGTCGAACTCCTGTTGTTTCTGCGTCAGTGCCTCGCGGTCTTGGATCAATTTGAATTCCGCGTCCTTGAGACGCGCAAATCGGTCTTCGATTTCCTTTTTTTCATGTTCGATATAGGCCAGCTGCATTTCGACGGAATCAAGCGACACCGGTGCTTTCGCGACTGCCGGCTGAGTGGCCGGCTGAGATGCAGCGGGGGCGGATGTGGTCGCAGGAATCATTTTCTCCCCCCGAAGCGCTGCCGCCATGATCCCGGCCGACTCGGAGTTCAGTTTGCCGGAAACAATCAGGTATCCGACCAAACCCCCGATGATCAGGAAGTTGGCGATTGCGATCAATGCGATCAGATTATATAGCGTTTTCATAGTCTAATGCCTCTTTCATTTCCTTCTGGGACTGCCAGGCGACCTTGGCGTTGGCCAGATCGTCCAGTTCAATGGTTTCACGCCGCTGCATATCCTTGCGATACCGCTGCAGCATATGTTCCTTGAGCTTGACCATGATGTCGTTTTGCTTTTTCGCCTCCGCCACCAGTCTGCGAGCCTGATCGACCAGCTGCTGACTCTTGGCTACCGCCGAAAGCTGATGATGATGAAGCTGATGAAGGTGATTAAGATACCTCCGATCCGCCATCAGATTAATGATCCGAACCTCCCCAGGAATCTGCTGGCAACGAATCCGCTGGTAAAAATCCAAAATCTGAGTTTGAATCTGATCCGCCTGGCGACGATGATGCAAAAACTGACTGAGCCGCTGAGCCAATTCTCGTTCGCACTGCTCAAGTCGCATCTTTCGCAGCTTAAGGATCGGTTCAAATTTGAACGAAAATTTTGCCATGGCTCATTTACCCTTTTCCCTTATGCAACCTGCAGTGCCTGCGGATTCTTGGAATTCGCTGCCAGGGCCTGACC
>CAYMXC010000002.1:0-24952 GCA_964394135.1 uncultured Phycisphaerae bacterium | reverse complement strand
CGGCAGTCGGAGGTTCGCACCGGCTATGTCGCGAGTGTGGCTGTCGATGCCCCTTTGGATAAAATCTATACTTTCCTTGTGCCGGCGGAGATGGAAGGCAGGTTGAAAGCTGGTATGCTGGTGCAGGTTCCGATCGGAAAACACGATCGCCGGTATCAGGGGTTTACGCTGGCAATTTCCAAACAGACATGGCAGAGCACACTCAAGCCAATTCTGGCCATTCTGGATGAACGCGTTTTGTTTTCGGACAAACTTCTGGAATTGGGCAGATGGTTATCGGAATATTATGTTGCTCCTATCGGTTCCGCGATGGCGAGTCTGATTCCGACGCCGGTTCTGCGTTTGGCTGGGAAAAAGCTCCGGGCCAAACCTGCAATCAAGGAGGCGTATCGAAACGATCCGTGTTTTGAATTGAATGAAGATCAGAGGGTGGCCATGTGTCGGATCGATGAGGCGGTCGACGCGAAGAAGTTTCTCGTGATGCTTCTGCATGGAGTGACCGCATCTGGCAAAACCGAACTTTATATCAAGGCGATTCGACGAACGCTCGATCGCGGCATGGGGGCCATATACCTCGTTCCGGAAATTGCACTTACCGCACAAATGATCCAGCGTTTGTCGGAACGATTCGAAAAAGTCGCCGTTTTGCACAGTGGTCTGACCGAATCTCAGCGTTGCGCGACGTGGGCGGCGGTGGAAGATGGCAGCGTGCGTGTGGTGATTGGAACCCGAAGCGCCGTTTTTGCACCTGTACCGCAACTGGGACTGATCGTAATCGATGAGGAGCAGGAACCGAGTTTTAAAAATATGCAGACTCCGCGATTCAACACGCGTGATCTTGCAATCAAACGGGCCCAGATTGAAAATCTGCCAATTCTACTCGGTTCTGCTACGCCCTCGCTGGAATCCTATTACAACAGTCAAAATAATCCAGCCTGGATTTATCTGTCGCTGCCCAAACGCGTGTCGAATTTACCGTTGCCGCCTGTGTCGCTGGTCGATATGCAGCAGGAGAGATTTGAGCGTAAAGGGATTCATCTGATCAGCCGACTGCTGGAGGAAAAAATTACCGAGACTCTGCAAGCCGGCAAGCAGGTGATGCTGCTGCTGAATCGGCGAGGTTTTGCCGGGTATGTTTTTTGTCCGAGCTGTCAGTATGTGCTTTTGTGTCCCAATTGCGGAACGCGGATGGTCTATCATAAGGCTTCCGACCAGGCACTATGTCATCATTGCAGCGCCAAGGTGCATGTTCCGGAAAAGTGCGATCGCTGCGGGCACAAGATGAATAAATTCGGTTTGGGGACTCAGCGTGTGGAGGAGGAACTGCAGAGGAAATTTCCATCGGCCAGATTATCGCGGATGGATCAGGACACCATGACCCGTCCGCAGGATTACGAGGATGCGCTGGCGGCGTTTGCGTGCGGAGAAACCCAAATTCTTCTGGGCACGCAGATGATCGCCAAGGGTCTGGACTTTCCGAATGTCGCACTGGTGGGGGTTCTTTCAGCCGATATGGCGCTGTCGTTGCCGGACTTCCGTGCTGGCGAACGGACGTTTCAACTGCTGGCCCAGGTGGGTGGCAGGGCGGGTCGGGCCGATCATGCCGGGCGAGTTGTCGTGCAGAGTTACAATCTCAAGGATCCGGCCATTCAGACCGCTCTGCATCACGATTATATAAAATTTGCTCAGAACGAATTATTTTTCCGCAAACGCCTTGGGCTTCCGCCGTATGCCCGACTGACAAGAATCGTCATCCAGCATGGGAAAATGTCGCAGGTCAAACAGACGGCAGGAGATTTGGCTGAAAATCTCAAACGTGTGGCTGGGGAAAAATTCAGGGATGTTCAGATCGTTGGTCCAAGCCCGGCGGTCATGGGCCGACTTCGGAATCGCTATCGCTATCAAATTCTTATCAAGTGTGCCAATGCGTCTCAGATGAAGGAATTTTTGACGGCGGTGCGCAACGATGGTCAAACTCGGCTTATTCGCGAAGGCATCATTATCGACGTCGATCCTGTCGATCTGCTGTAAGTGGATTTTCAGTGATTTTCGCGGAGCATGGTAGCGACGGCTGCGAGCATGACATTTGCGACGAAATTATTCAGTATTCCCATGATTGCCACGATCAAAAACCACTCGAACGCATCGAGCTGGAAGAACAATTTGAGCAGTCCTACCAGCAGGGCGAGGGAAAATACGATTGAAAATGCTCCGCCGATCGACGCAAGGACCGTTAATGCCGCGGCGATCGCAATGACTTTCAGGACCATCGTGCCGAAATTGTCGAATCCGAAGCTGCCGATTTTGGAGGCGACGGCCATCGAGATAAAGAGCAGGATGGAACGGAAAAGTATCCCGACAAGGCCGGTGAGGAACATCTCAATAGGCATGCTGATCGCGAGGATCAAAATGCTGATCAGAAAGAAAGCGACCGGAAGGATGATATCCTGCAGCATCGTCCAGTTTTTGGGTGAAATTACGGGCTTGGCCGGTGGAGTGGTGAGCACACGCTCTGTCTTTTTCGATCCCGACGGTTTTGGCGGTTCTTCGCCTATCGCACTGCTCTCAGCCGTTTCTTCTACCATGACCTCAAGCAGTTTTTTTGTTTTGATGTTGTAGCCGCAATTCAGGCAGACGATTGCGTTGCTTTCCATTTTCACCTTGCATTTGGGACAAACGGTTTCCCTATTTAATTGTGTTTTGGGTCTGGCGGCTGGGGGGTGGGCTACAGTCTGGTCCAGATAGACCGTCTGCTGCGTTTTTTCGTCGGATATGCCGCTGGGATCCTGAAAGATTACTTTGATCGAGCCGAGATAGAATATGTCCTTGTTGGTCAGCAGAAGCGACTTGACGGCCTGGCCGTTGTAGTAGGTCTTGTTCCTAGAATCCAGATCGGTGATCGTCCATCGTCCTTTGCCTGTTTTATCGATTCTGGCGTGAAGCCTGGAAACCACGGGGTCGTCGATATGAATATCCGTTTCCGGGGATCGACCCACGGTCATATTACTTTTTTTCAGTTCGAAATGTTCCACCCGTCCATCATGAAGATAGACTTCGAAGTACGCCATTTACATCTCCCACGACAAGTGCATCCTCTTGTTTGAAACTTTATCATGTCATAAAGGTTGTTGATAGTCAACGGCATAGAGGGAAAAAATGAAATTTTGCCAGTCGCGAAGTCTGATATTCGAAAGAGCTATGAGTTGTACATTTTAAAAAAAAGGCCCCGCGGCAATCGTCGCGGGGCGGTGGTTCGTTCGGCTGGGAATAGTTATGGTTAAGCTTTGCGGTGCCGTCGAATCAGAGTCAGCCCACCGATGACCAGTAACAATATGGTCGCCGGTTCGGGGATCGGTATAGTTTCGATTGTCATCCCTTCGATCTGCTTCTTTTTAATATAGGCCAATGTTCCAGGTTCGCTGAAGGCCATAAGCATATTGTCGAGGCTGATATTCACCTTTGTTGCATTTCCGATAATATTATTGGCCGCCAGGATAGCAGCCACGTCAACGTAAACACTGCCGTTCCAGATTTTGCCCATACCTGGGTCATTGATCAGGTCATAAGTTCCGTCAGATGGTGAGAAGGTGAAATTAGTGCTGTAGGAAACAGGGTTGATTGAAACCCTATCAACTTCAACTATTCTGACAAAGAGTGAGGCACTGACACTTGCATTGGTGGCACTGGTTCCATTGCCACCCAAAGAATAGTCGCCGGTTTCAGCGAAACGAATTTCTCCAATCGTGCTGTTTCCGACAGCGTCGATAGTGGCAGCCAGTGTCCCATCCATATAGTCGAAACTACCGTTGGATGCTACGATTCCGAATGACATGGGACTGAAAATCAGTGCATCACCGGCAGTAGAAGGGCTGCCATACAACGGTATAGAGTCCGTTGTGGAGTCCTCCATTATTTGTCGGTAGAAAAAATGATTTGCAGAAAGGTCACCATAGTTGGTAATTACTGCATTGGAACTTGCTGCTACGACCAGAACCAGTGAAATGATCAGATAAACCCCGCACAGTTTCTTCATCATGCACAACATATCCTTCCTCCTTTTTTGAAACTCACTGCCTCACGATAGGTAAATATATTTGACCAGAAATGACCTTGTTTGTCAAGGAAAACCGAATTATTCTAAGCAGAGGTGGTCGAAAAAGTCAGTGAGGATGATATAATACGATGGTGGTTAATTTGTTGTTATTATCAATATTTTTGATTGGTTGAATTGATATGGATAAAGCATACGTTCATGGTTACGATCATTTGGAAAACAGGCGTCTGCAGGATCAGGCTTCGACTCTGGTCGAATTGCTGCATTCTGATACGTCGTATCCTGCAGGGAGCCGTGTTCTGGAAGCCGGCTGCGGCGTTGGCGCACAAACCGTTATCCTTTCGCGTAACAGCCCGGATGCCTTGATTACCTCTGTCGATATATCCGAGACCTCTGTAAAAGAGGCCAGGAGAAAAGCAGATGCGGCAGGCTTGACTAATGTTCATTTTCAACAGGCGGATATCTTCAATTTGCCCTTTGGGGAGGCGACCTTCGATCATATTTTCGTCTGTTTTGTTCTGGAACATCTCTCTCAGCCGGTCGAGGCGTTGCGGATACTAAAAAAACATTTAAAGCAGGGCGGCACGATTACGGTGATTGAAGGGGATCACGGTTCGGTGTTTTTTTACCCTGACAGCGAAGCGGCACACAAAGCGATTCAGTGTCAGGTTGAACTGCAGAGGCGGGCCGGAGGCAATGCCATGATCGGGAGAGAACTTTACCCGCTGTTACTTGAATCGGGTTACAACTCAGTTCGTGTGTTTCCGCGAATGGTGTACGTTGATTCCAGCAAGCCTGAACTGGTCGATGGATTTACGAAGAAGACGTTTACGGCGATGATTGAAGGTGTGCGTGAATCGGCAATCAATGGGGGAATAATTGAACCGCAGGTGTTCGAAAGGGGGATCAAAGATTTGTACCGGGCGGCTGAATCGGATGGAGTATTCTGTTATTCGTTCTTTAAAGCCGTTGGAGTGAAATGAGCAAGTTGTAGTATTGTGGCGCAACGATTTGTTTTGAGACGAATTATAATTTACAATCGTACCGGCTTGCAGGAAGATCGAGAAATAAGTTCACGAATTAGCAAGATGATGCGACAAGGCGCATTCTACAAAATTAATAAAAATTTACGATGCTGACGATGTTTCCCGTTTTTTCAGTCGGCCGCGGATGAACCACGCCAGTCCCAGCGCCAACCCCGCCACAACCACAATATCAGCCTGGTGAGAATATTTCTGTACGTCGGTCCAATGAGCCCGCAGCTTCATTCCGCAGAAAAGCAAAAAGCTGTTCCAAAGGGTCGCTCCGATCAAAGTGGCTGAAAAGAACGATACGAGTGGCATTTTTCCGATCCCCGCGGGAATCGAAATCAGGTGGCGAATCACCGGAATGAATCGGCTGAGGAACAGTGTGAGAGTTCCGCCTCGACGATGAAAGAATTTTTCAGTCAGTTCCAGGTCGTGCCGGTCCAGCAGCAGATATTTACCTACTTTCAATACGAGGGGTTTGCCGCCGTAATATCCGATCCAGTACGAAATCATCGAGCCTATGATCGAACCGAGGCTTGTGACAAGAATCGCTAATGTCAGGTTCCACTTGCCATCTGCGACCTGGAATCCCACGAAGGGCATTACCGCTTCGCTTGGTACCGGCGCGATCATGCTTTCCAAGGCCATCAGAAAGCCCGCGCCAGCGTACCCGAAGGTATCCAGACATCGGATTGCAAAATTCGTTATCTGTTCCGTCAGCATTCCGTTTCACTCCCAATACCAATCACTGGTTTAATCGAAGTAAGCAGCATATCATCCGCACCGTACAGTTGTCGATAAACTTTTAGGCAGAATCGATCTGTCATGCCGGAGAGATAATCGCCGATGATCCGGTCCAGAGGCATTTCCGATTGCCGATTCAGGTATCGCCGCGGCATCAAATCCGGCTGTTCGCGGTAGCGATTGAAAATCCGGCTGATAATGGCTTGTACCGTTTGCGAAGTCTGTGTCAATTGCGGGCCGCGATAGACGTTGTCCATCAAAAAGGCTTCCATTTGTTCCAGACCGGCCTGGACATCGCTTTGCATCGTAACTCGCCGACCGCCTGGAACGGTTTGCAGTTCCAGTGCATTGATCAGCGTCTGCTGGATCGATTCCATCAAAATACGTCTCAGAGCGTGCACAGGTTTTTCGCGGAGGTCCTCTGTCAGTTCATCGAATGCCCGGCGATAGAGCGTAAGATTCTGCAATTGCTGCGGCGTGATGAAATCGGCGCCAATGGCGTCTTCCAAGTCGCCCATGTTAAACGCCAGGCGATCCGCCCAGTTTACCAGCTGGCCTTCCAGGTGTTCGCAGGCGAGCGGTTGGCCCGGCCGATCGTAGGGGGTATTGTGTGCGGCCATGCCTTCAAGTGTCGTTCGTGTCAGATTCAAACCGCGGAACCACGGATAGGCACCCTCCAGATATTCCACCACGCGGATTGACTGGGCGTTGTGTTCGAAACCGCCAACGCCAGTCATCAACTGGTTTAAAACCGCCTCGCTGCTGTGGCCGAAGGGCCCGTGGCCCAGGTCGTGAGCCAGACTGATCACTTCCGCTAGAAGCGCATTGGCGTCGAATCGGCAGGCCAAAAGGCTCGCTACGTGCGCTACCTCGATCGTATGTGTCAGACGGGTGCGGAAGTGGTCGGCCTCAAGGGGCAAAAAGACCTGCGTTTTATATCCCAGCCGACGAAATGACGTAGCGTGCAGTATTCGATGCCGATCCAGCAGAAGAGGATTGGAAAACCACTGTTCCTGCGGATCGGGCCACCGGCGGGAATAATCGTGATTCATGATAGTCTTCCTTCAATGATTTACCGTAATCTACGGCTACGGCTTTCCGCAGTCCAGCGAAAAACCGATTTTTGTTTCGAGGGGGCTCCATTTTGGGAAGGTGTCTTTTGGGAGGCATATATAAGCTAGACTTATCGATAAATCTGGGCGGGAATTCTTATTGATGAGATAAAAATCCGCATGCGGAAGAAAAAACGCCATGAATGCAATCTGTATTCGGGGGGCTGCATCAAGTGCTGTTGCAAATTCTTCCACTACTGATATAATGAGTCTCTTGCTTCAGGAAGGCCGCCGACAGCGGATATGTCCTGAGAAGTTTAAATTTTAAATAGTAAGAAAAGAAACAACCGATATCAATATTCAGTATAAGGAGCGATTTTTGATGAAATCTACCGTTGCCGGTGTGGAAGAAATATTGAATACCAGCTATGAGAGCTTTGAAGAGATGTTCAAGGCGATTCGGCTTTTGGCATCGCAATCGGCGTCCGACCGGGAGCAACTGGGCAACTTTCTGGACAGCCAGAAGAGTCCTGAGGGCGACAAGCTTTTGAAACTTGCGGTCATAGCCTATTTGCTCGAACGGTATGATCAAAGTATCGCTCTTTTGAAAAGTGCGTCTGAAGGCAAGGAAAAGCGTTGGCTTGTCGCATTGATGTACAAAAGCATGCGTGATTATCCAAAGGCATTGGAAAATCTCGAACGGGCCCGTGCGCGAGGTTGGAATGAAGCAGAAGTTCTCTCTGAGATGGTTGAAGTCAACCGATTGGCAGGGGATATGACCGCCGCCCAGAAGACCCTCAACGAACTCAAGCAGAAGGCTGGCGACAGTGTGTATTATCTGTATCAGGCCGGCATGATGGCCGACATCAACGGCGACCCCGAAAGCGCCATCGATTTGCTCCAGAAGGCGGTCGATAAAGACCCCGATTTCACGCCTGCTCTTTTCAGACTTGCCTTTATTAACGATCTCAACGGATGTGAAGACCGTGCCTTGGAACTTTACAGGCTGTGCATCAAGCAAAGTCCCATTTATATCAGTGCCATGATCAACCTCGCTGTTTTGTATGAAGATGACGGAAAATACGCACAAGCTGCCGAGCTGCTCCGAAGAATATTGGAGGTCTATCCCAATAATCAGCGAGCCAAACTGTTTCTCCGCGATGTCGAAAGTTCCCTGTCGATGTTTTATGATGAGGAATACGAGCGGAAGCGAGATAAATTCCAGCAGGTGCTCGACATGCCCATCAGCGATTTCGAACTGTCGGTGCGAAGCAGGAATTGTCTGAAGAAAATGGGTATTCGCACTCTTGGCGACCTTACTCGCATTACTGAAGCGGAGTTGCTCTCCTATAAGAATTTCGGCGAGACTTCCCTTAACGAGATCAAGGCAATCATGACTTCGAAGGGTCTTCGTCTCGGGCAGGCGGTCGAAGACAAGGCGTCCAAAAAGGCCGCTGCCATTTTGCCCGGCGGCGGTGCTGTGAGCCCTGTGACAACCGCGGATCAGGCTTTGCTCAGCAAATCCATTGAAGATCTTCAGCTTTCGGTCCGGAGCAAAAAATGCCTGCAAAAACTTAATGTCGTTACCATTGGCGATCTGGTCAATTACAGCGAATCCGAATTGATGAGTGTTAAAAACTTCGGTTCCATCTCGCTCAAGGAAGTGAAAGAAAAACTTACGAGCATGAACCTGAGCTTGCGTCATTCGGAATTATAACGTTGAATAATGGATGCTCGATAAAATACATATGACTTATTCAAGGAAATCTTTGAAACGTTTTGCTATCAGACTTGTACTTTTGACCTTTGTCGGCATGGGCTTGGCATTTTCCGGCTGCCAGATCGAAAAACCTGCCGGGCCTCCACCTCGAGCGCAGGAACCCGTTGTTCGAGTCAAGATCGCCGGGCCGGTGCAAACGATTCCGCTTGCTGTCGATGGACCCTTTTCACTTAATCTGGCTAATAAGCAGGTCGCCTTTCGTTCCGCTGCGATGACGGCGTCGTCTTTGAAAATGGAGGGAGATGTCCTGTGTATCGGCAAACGACGGGTCAAAATCGATGAATTCTGCGATATCGTTCCGGACTATGACGGAACCATCAGTGTCGATTATCGTTATTATCGCGGGTTTCTGAGGGTATACCCAAGCTATGGCGGTCAGTTTATCGTTGTCAATCACGTACGAATCGAAAGTTATCTACCGGGTGATCTTCCCGGCGAGTTGCCCCGCTTGTTCACTTCGGAAACCTATAAAGCCCTGGCCATCGCCGCCAGGACATTCGCTCTTTATGAAAAATATACCGTGCCAGGCAGAAAACAATGGGATGTTCTGGCTAATGAAGGTTCCCAGATGTATTTGGGAAAATCCGCCGAAACAGCGAAATCCGTCTCCGCTGTTCAGGCGACCTACGGTATTGTCCTGACTGCCGAACTTCCCGGCGGCAGTAAAATCTTTCCCGCATATTACTCCAGTACCTGCGGCGGGTGGACTCAGCCTGCCGTTTCCCTGGCGAATGTCGATCCTTCGATTCGTCCCCTTCGCGGCGCGGTCCGTTGTACTTCATGCAATATCTCTCCTCATTATACATGGACCGGTTAGAGCGTTTCTTTGGAGGATTTGACCGCCTCCATGAACAGTCGAGGCGTTTCAGCCTCGCCCTTGAAGGGCATATCCGCCGTAAATGTGATCGCCCGAACCCCCTATGGCCATATCACCAAAATCGAAATTGTCGATATCACAGGCCAGCGAGTGGTTCTACCGGCCCAGCGGTTTCGACTTATTGCCGGAGCACGCAAAATGCCCTCTACGTGGTGCGATATTCGGATCGAGGGACCGAATGTTGTCTTCAATAAGGGTCACGGCCTGGGCCATGGGGTCGGCATGTGCCAATGGGGTGCCGAAGGAATGGCTCGTCGCGGCTTTACCGCCAAGGAAATCGTCCTTCACTATTATCCAAATGCCAGGCTCAAACGGGCATACTGAAACGAAGATGCACAGAAAAGAAAATTCTGATCTGTTTATCCCGGGGATGATGAATGACGTGTCTAAAAGTAATGTTGAGCTGATGATTCATGGCCTCGGGACGAAAGTTCTGGCCGAAAGTGACTTGATCGATTTTTATTACCCCGTCCTTCAATCTCTGACGGACTTGTCCTGCGATCGACGCGCGATTGCCTTTCTCTCAGGACCGCCGGGTTCGGGAAAATCGACGCTGGCTGTCATCTTTCAGGCCCTTGCCAGGCAGACCTTCAATCGAAAGGTCACCGTTTTGCCTATGGACGGTTTTCATTTTACAAATGACGAACTTCGATGCAGGTTTACGATTCGCGACGGCCAAAATATTCGCCTCGTCGATATCAAGGGACCTCCCGAAACGTTCGATCTGGAAAATCTTCGCCTGAAGCTGAAGGCCCTTTATGACGATGTGACCCCTCTCACATGGCCTGCCTACGATCGACAGATTCATGATGTCGTTCCTGGTGCTCTTGCAGCCGACTCTCAGGGCCTTTTTATCGTCGAGGGCAATTATCTCCTTCTCGATCAACCCGGCTGGTGCGATCTGAAGGCTTTCGCTCATAAAACGATTTTCGTTTCCGCCCCAGAGAGCGTATTGATCGATCGTCTTATCGCGCGTCACGTTCGCGGCGGAAAATCTCCCGGATCGGCCCGGGAATGGGTTCTTCGCACCGATCTGGATAATATCCGATGCGTGCTCAACCATCGCCTTCCCGCCGATTTTTTCTTTTCCTTTTAAGTTCCGTGCACCAAGTTTAATTCCATCGGCTTTAAGCAATACATTTTCACTGCAGGACAGGAAGTCTATTGTAAGGTTAGACTGCGGAAATCAGATTCCGTATTGTTTTCGTCGCCGTCAGCGCGATACCGTCCAATAGAGCAAACAGAAAACCGCCATTGCATGGTTTTTTTGTCATTAACAGCCTTTCTCATAAAGTCTAACCCCCAAAATGGCCGATAAATAGAGAAGATTTCTTTAAAAATAGGGTAATATAATGACATACAACAAACAGAAAGCGATTTTGCTGCACGGTTTTTCCATTGCTGCCATGGTCATGATCCTGACGACTGCCTGCTGTTGCGAGGATAAGATGCCACCGTTTGAAGATCAGGCTACGCCGGAATGGACTTACGATCGCCCGTTTTACGTTCGGCCTGTGGATGGCGTAAAACCTGTCAAGAATTTCTATCAGCCTCATGAGGTTTATACCCAAAACAAGCTTATTCAGATTCCCCGTCCTCTTGCAGGTGACAATCGCAAGGCACCTCGCGTTGCGATCTGGATGACGCAGGACGAGGGTATGAAATGGACAAAAGTCGGTTATTTCGGACTCCAGCAGGAATATTTCCCTTATCTGGTCAAGAATGATGGGATATATGGGTTCCGTTTTATCGGACCCGGCATCCCGCCTGCCGACTGCAAACCGCCAAAACCGCATATCACATTCATTGTCGATACTTTGCCGCCGAAGGTCTGTGTTTTCATTTCGCCCGACCAGGAAGTTTATCAAGTCGGGCAGACTATCACCCTCGATTGGTGCGTGTCGGATTTGAACCTCGTGCCTGACTCCGTTGAAATCGGTATCTGCCTGGATGAATGTCCTAAAAAGACCTGCTGGAAAAAATTGGGAGGCTGTCATTCCGATGAAGGCACGATTGATTTGGTAATTCCTCCACAAGCGGCCGGGAAGATATTTACAATTCGGGTTTCCGCCCGTGATCGAGCCGGTAACCTGGGTGTCGGGTTCAGTTGTCCGTTACAAATTCAGTCATGTGAACCGTCGACTACCACCAGGCCGGCTAATACCAAGTCGGCCACTACAAAGCCATGTCCATGTCCTGCGGGAAAGGCAAATGCTAAAAAAAATAAGTGAAATGATGTTCACTTTATAAGAGCAGACCGATTGTTGCCGCGAGAATGCAAATAACAATGACGATCAGGATTATGAAAGCCAGGCGGCGGGGGATCCGTCGCCTGAATGTCATTTCGTAGTCTTCCGTAATATTATTACCGCAGTGGGGGCAAATCGACCGGCCCTGGCCGGGCGTGAATTGTGACTTGCAATGGGGGCAGATTATGCGATATTGCGTTTCCATAATTTACTCATCAGGCAGATTGTACCACAGATGAGTGGGAAAATGGAAGCCGGTTCGGGAATATTCATGCCTCCGGCTACAGGTGAAACCCCATAGTTGCCGGAAAGAATTCCCAGATCAATCACATCGACAATTCCATCGCCGTTCAGATCGCCCTGTTGTCGGGTAGCACCTGAAAGGGTTCCATAGTAGCTGGCCATTATACCCAGATCGATGACATTTACGCTGCCGTCGTCATTAAGGTCGCCGGGGATGATCGGAATCAGCGTTAACATCTTGTTAATGCCATCGTAGTACCACTCCTTGAAGTTGGAAAGTGTGGACGATCCAACTTCCTCGCCGGAGAGCAGATTCATGCCGAAAAGCGCAGAAATATTACCTGGTAGTGAACCTGTCTGTGGAACGAACACGGTGGAATTGTTGAAGATCAATTGATTTCCGTTGGCATCGGGTATGATGATCTGATCAACCTTATAGCCATTGGCAATAAGGTCGGTGCCGACCCCTCCAATGTTCATTTGGCTGACGGGGGTTTCAGTGGCCAGGTTGATGCCGATTTCCTGCGCATATGCCTGGCTGATTACAGTAACCTGCGCGCCGGTGTCGAAAAGCCAGTTTTTCGGAGTTGACTGCAGATTGGCGGCTTTACGATCGTCGCGGATGGTAATACCGCTGATGAAAGGAGTGTCACCGGTAGAGACGACTTGTCCAGTGGGAGCGGCGATCATCTGAAGGGGAATTTTCATGGTTACCGTTCCAGTCGGGAGTGTCGGCATGGCTGAAAGGAGTTCGGTTCGGGCAATGTTGACGCCCGTGGTCTGGCTTGCGTCCTTCCAGTCGTCCAAGTTGACCCGCAGTATGTGCTGATTCAAAAGCGGGGCACCGATTACATCCAGTGGTGTGGTCGTATTGCGGGAAAGCTGCAGTTTATATTGGCCGGCACTTGTGTAATTGGCAGCATTTTGAAGATACGTTGAATCGCCAGCCTTTGTGATAGGGGCCATGCGTAGATAAGTTGGAGAAGAGACGTCGAATACTTCGGTTCCACCGATGCCGGTATCGGTGTAGGTTTCGCCCGTGGATGGAATGCCGAGCATATTTTTATGAAGGTTGCTCAGAATAATACTATCGGCCCCGGTGTCGAAAACTGCATGAAAGCTGAAAGGCGATGGCTCGAACTGGGCTGAAAAACTGGAATTGAAGGTATAGGGTGTTCCTGTCGAGGTTGTGGACAGGGCGACATATCCGCCGGCAAAATTCGAGGCCATGTCGGGAATTCCATTCAGATTAACCTGGTAGGCAGCGGCGGAAAGGGTCGAACACAGTAAAAACAGGGGCACTAAATTCTTCACTCTCATCTTTCTCACTCCTTCGAAAAACTCAAATATAAGGGCTCCATTGCAGATATTATCGGAACTATGTAGGCAAAAGTTGAATTTTTGCTTTTCGTACATTGAGAGTGTTAAATAATAAAAAACTTGAAATATCGAAATACTGCACAATCATGGAGCGATGTCAAGAACTTCGGCGTCATTTCGTGCGATGATGTGCATGCCGGGTGGGACGATGAGGAAATCGTCATTGTGCCAGTCGCCGAAGAAAAGACGTTCGAGGATCGACCAGTCGCCGCTGCGAAGTTCGAATTGCCAGTTTCGTTTCTGAGCCTCGCGACGTGAGGCATCGATGAAGGGTTCTTCTCCAGTGATATTCATTTTAAGGTAGCAGATGGTATTGTAATTTTGCAACCCATCGCCGAGTGTTGCGATGATGTAATCGGCGTTGTCCTTGCCGTATTTTTCGACCATTTCTTCGTAGGTGCAGTCGAGGCCCAGCTGATGCATGACGCCCTGTGAGCCGGGAACTGAAGGATCGTTCCGTTCGATCCAGCCGGTGGTATGATAATACGTGCCGGGATGTTGATCGAAATATGCCTGATAGGCCGATCGGCTGCCGAAAAAGAATGTGATGCAGTCATGGGCCTTGGGGATTACCAGTGGAATCGATCTTGCCGTCAGGCCAACCAGGCCGTCGTTGCATCGGGCATAGCCGAGCAGAATTGCCTTATAGCCTTCGGATTCTGGTATAGCATCGACAGCCGCCTGCAGGCGTTTGTTCATCTCCTCACGCTTCAGGTCGTGCAATCCCTTTTTCAAAAATTCGATATCGACTCGGCAGGGGCTCCGGGCCGCTAGCATGCAGGCTTCGCGGTAGAGTATCTCGCAGCCGATGAATTTATATTTTTCCGTGACCTTCATGTTTGCCAGCGACTCATTGCGGACGTCACCATAGGTCGTTTGCGGATTTTCTGCGGGCATTGACTTCTCCTTCCTGCCGCCGAATATACATGCCGATAAACAAAATTTCCTCTATCCTATTCTAGCCAGCATTTCTTCGGTCACGGGGAAATGGAGCGGTTTATTTTGGATAAAGTCAGTAATTTCATCGGCGACGAACGTTCCGATGCGAAGTTTGTTCTGTGCGATCACTCCTGCTTCATGCGGCGTGAGAATCACATTTGGCAAACGGCGGTAAGGATGATCCAACGGACACGGCTCCGGATCTGTCACATCCAGACAGGCCACAAAACGTCCCTTTCGAAGTTCCTCGATAAATTCAGGTTCGTTGATAATGGCACTGCGGGCGGTATTGATAAATAATCCGCCGTCCCGCAGCAGCGAGAAATGTTTTCCCCGCAGCATGCCGCGGGTTTCTTCGGTGCTGGGGGCATTCAAGCTGATGGCTACACAGGAGCTGAACAGTTCTTCCAGCGTATCAACCTTTGTCACTCCAAGGGCTTCAGCGTCTTTCGAAGAACAATACGGATCGAAAAGCACGATGTCGCAGGTAAAATTTTTCAACAGACGAATCAGGTGTTTTCCGACGTGGCTGGCGCCGATAATGCCGACTTTCTGCTGGTAGATTTCAAATGCCCCGCCGTATACCTTCAGCGGCTCAGCCCAGTATCCCTGCCGAGTTCCGATGGCACCCCAGAAAGCGCGTTTGGAGGCGGTCAAAAGTAATCCCAGGCAAAATTCCGCCACGCCGCATGCAATGGCGGCAGCTGCACTGGTAACCTTTACATTCGCTTTCCAGAGTTCCGGCGAAACCACGGGCTTGACCGATCCTGCAGCATGAGTAAGCAAACGAAGTTTAGCAGCTTTGGCCATGACCTGGGCGTCAAGTGCTGCAGTTCCCCAGGAGGTAATGATAATGTCCGCATCGGAAATATGATTGAGTAAAAATTCCTTGTCGGGGTTTGCAGTTGGCGGCTCGTTTAGAAAATCGCCGACGGCGCGAATCCTGTCCAGATCCCGTTTGGAAAACAAGGTGGAAAATAATTCATGATTGACCGCAATCAGCGTCTTCATTTCAGGCTGTCGCTCCACTAAAAGTCATAATTCCAAAACCACAAACAATTCAGAGCTATTTTATACAATGAGGGCAATTGTTCACAACCTTTTTAAACCTTTGATCATTTGCGTCTTCAGGTAAAAAGCCGGTTTTGAACAGAATATGTTAAAACCATCCCAGCTGTTTTTTGTGGGTGAAATAAACCAGGCCGAGGATTCGCATATCGACCATCAGGAGATAAAAAATCACAAGCCGAGCCAGGAACGGTCCCAACGTGGGGATGGCGGAAAGTTGTGGATTGACGACGGGAATGATTAGCAGGGGCAGGCAGGCAAGCAGATAGACGTCTGCGACTCGATAGATCGACCGGATTACTCTGAACGGATTGACCGCCCAGATCGTATCGTGGATCGCTACGGCTAGAAACCCCATCGGCATGTAAAGCAGACCTAAAGTAAGCGGTATCAGAGCAAGGTTGTGTTCGCGTTCCAGGTCTATGAAGAATGATGAAATGATATAGATCGGGAGAAAAGAAACAAGTACGATACCTGCAGTAAGAACCACGGGGCGAAGAATGTCGTTCCAGATGTCGGTAAAGTCGGGCCGATCGGGGAATTTGTCCTCACCGTCGGCGGAACTGGTAATGATGTTGAAAAAGTACGAACATAGAAAACCATAAAAATAAAGGAAAGCAATAGCCAGGGGGACCATGAACCATGCAGCTACGAAGATATATGTACCCAGGCCGAAAAGTACTCCGCCTATCAGAAACACAAATAGAGTGGACCCTCTTAGCGGGTATAGAAACGCACCCGGCAGTTGGGAAAGAAATGGTTTGGGCTGAAGATATTCAGTGCAGACTGCCAGGGGGAGAAGATTTTCGCCGCAGGCGGGGCATATCTCGATGCGAATGTCGCGAATTTGCTTGAAGGCGATGCACTTTCCGCAGAAATATCTATGACAGGCTTCACAACGCCACGTGGCGGGCGTATCGACATGATTACGGCACATGTGAACTGATTTCGAAGGATTAGTCGCATTTGGTGATTTTAGTTCAATCATAAGGTGACATTATAACATGAAAAGATTTTATTAAAAGAGGTTATATAAATAAGAATTAGCCAATAAAAGTGAATTTATCGAGCAGGTCTTTTGGGGCTAGATGATTTTTGATTATGACGTTTGCTTATCGTAGCGGAACCAGGTGAAGCACATCGAACCGTAGGTTCGTGTTCGGTAGGGCACCAGGTAGCCGAGTCGCCGCTCGTAATCGTTGGTGCTGGGGTGGCGAAGGATGACCATCGCATCTTGAGCCAGCAGATTGGAATCTGACAGACCGATGAGCAGGTTCGGGACGGAATATTGTTCGAGGTTGATTTCGACATTGATGTACGGCGGGTCGAGGTAGATCAGGTCCCAACCTTTATTATCGGGGGCTTGCGGCAACTCACAATCATAGGCATTTCCTGTGACGATCCATGCCCTGCCCTGAAGTCCGCAGTGCTGGATATTCTGACGGAGAATTGAAAGTGCCTGGTGATTTTTCTCGACAAAACAGCAGAGTTTGACGCCACGGGAAAGACATTCAAGGCCGAAAGAACCTGTGCCTGCGAACATATCGACAACGCTGATTTCGGGCAGTTCCCCGGCGGTCCCGAATTCAGATCCCAAAGACGAAAACAGGGCCTGGCGGACATGGTCCGGGATCGGACGGGTAATTTTACCCTTCGGTACCATTAATTTCATGCCGCGGCACTGGCCGGAAATAATTCGCATAATCAGCTCACAAAGATAAACAAATTTTACTCTTTTTACACTTATATATCGGAAAAAAAGACCGTTGTTACATATTCGACGAAGCCGACTTCGCCCTGACAAACATATTATATAGGAGGCAAAGGATGGATTCAAACTTTGTTCAATGGGCGATTGCTACCTGGCCGTCAAGAATGTACACTAACGGCGAAGGTAAATCACGAGTTGAAATAAAAAAGGAATCTTTGCATTAACCCGCACAATCGCAATATTGTTTTGTTTCAGAATGGCAGAGAATGGTATCGTTTTTGTGATCCGGTCGATATTGTCCAGACGCGGCAGACACAGGATGTTCTTAGTGCGCTCGATAGGGTTGATCAATGGATATCAAAGGGGTTTTATGCTGCTGGATTCATCACATATGAGGCTGCTAGCGGGATCGATCATGCGCTAAAGACTTGGCCGGGCTCCAGCCTGCCGCTTTTGTGGTTTGGAATTTATCCGCAATGCGAAAAAATGATTCGCTTACCGGATTCGGATGGATATCAAATCGGGAACTGGGTCGCCAGCATTTCTCCGGAAATGTATCGGGCCAGGATCGACCGGGTCAGAAATTACATCGCCGCAGGGGACACCTATCAGGTGAATTTTACCTATCGACTGCGGGCCAGATTCGAAGGGGATGCATTGGGATTCTGGCAAAGTCTTATCCGATCGCAGGGGGCGAGATTTAGCGGATTTGTTGATACGACTCAATGGTCGATATGCTCAGCGTCGCCGGAATTGTTTTTCAGTTTGAATGGAAGCAGGCTGATTTGCCGGCCGAGGAAGGGTACGTCGCCGCGAGGCCTTACGCTGGAGGAAGATCGACAGCAAAAAGAAACACTCCGGCTGTCGGAAAAAAATCGTGCGGAAAATGCCATGATCGTGGATATGGTTCGAAACGATCTGGGGCGAATCGCATCGGCAGGAAGCGTAAAGGTATCATCGCTTTTCAAAGTGGAGCGGTATCCGACTGTATTGCAAATGACTTCGACGGTGCGTTCGCGAAGCACCGCATCGTTTTGCGAAATTATCCGGGCACTGTTTCCGTGCGCATCGATCACGGGAGCGCCGAAGGTTCGGACGATGGAGATTATCCTGGAAATTGAAGATGAGCCGAGGGGCATATATACCGGCTGCATCGGATATCTTGGTCCGGACCGCAGGGGGCGATTCAACGTGGCGATCCGGACGGCAGTTGTGGATAAGAAAAAGAAAGAGTCGGAGTATGGTGTTGGCGGGGGGATCGTCTGGGATTCGCATGCGGCGGAAGAATATGAAGAATGTCGAATCAAATCGGCGGTTTTGCAGACGGATTGGCCGGAATTTGAACTGCTGGAGACGATGTTGTGGGACGGTGAAAAATATTTTCTCCTGCAGGAACATCTTCAGCGGCTTGAAGGATCTGCGGAGTATTTTGACTTCCGGGTGAATATCGAGGCTGTTCGCAGACGATTATTGGAAAGTGCAAATGCATTTGGGAAGGAAAGGCTTCGCGTTCGGCTGCGTGTTGATCGGTTCGGTAAGATAACGATTGAAGAGGTTCCGATTTTTCTCAGTGGCGGTTTAGTTTGGCGGCATGTCCGATTTATTCGAGAAATCCTTTTCTCTACCACAAGACAACGAATCGAAAAATTTACGATCAGGCCAGGCCCACAGGGAATGGAGAATGTGACGACGTGGTATTGTGGAACGAGCGGGGCGAGGTAACGGAAACTCGAATCGGGAACATTGTGGTGGAATCGGCGGGAAAACGCTGGACGCCGCCGGTGTCGTGCGGGCTTCTGGCTGGAGTTTTTCGACGTCGGCTTTTGCTGCAGGGAGAGATTTTCGAAAAAGTGATTCGAGTTGATGAATTGAAATGTGCAGAGAAAATATACGTGATCAATTCGGTTCGCGGATGGATGACGGGTGTTTTGATCGATTGAGGAAATCGAAGTAAAAATATCGAAGCATAAAAAAAGGAGCAGCCCAATGAGCCGCTCCTTTTGTAATCGGATTTTCGATTGCAGACCGCTTTTTTAGATTTCCTTGGCGTTGATCCACTTCATCATCTTGCGAAGCTTGCGGCCGACGACTTCGAGCGGATGGTTGTAATCCTTTTTGTAGAGTGCATTGAAAGTGGGACGGCCAACCTGATTTTCAAGGAGAAATTCCTTGGCGAACTGTCCGGTAACGATTTCGTCGAGGATTTTCTTCATTTCCTTCTTGGTTTCTTCGTTGATGATGCGCGGGCCGCGGGTCAGGTCGCCGTATTCGGCAGTGTTGGATACGCTATAACGCATGTAATTGATGCCGCCCTGGTAGAACAGGTCGACGATGAGCTTGAGCTCGTGCATACATTCAAAGTAGCATATCTCGGGCGGATAACCGGCCTCGACGAGGGTTTCAAAACCGGCTTTGACCAGAGCAGTCACACCGCCGCAAAGAACGACCTGTTCGCCAAAGAGGTCGGTTTCGGTTTCAATGGCAAAGGTGGTTTCGATGACGCCCGCCCGGGCTCCACCAATTCCAGCCGCCCACGCCAGACCGAGCTTTTTGGCGGTGCCGGTAGCATCCTGATAGACAGCGATGAGGCAGGGAACTCCGCCGCCCTTTTGATATTCACTTCGGACGAGGTGTCCGGGACCCTTGGGAGCGATCATGATAACATCGATGTCTTTTGGCGGAACGATTTGGCCGAAATGAATGTTGAAGCCGTGGCAGAAACCCAGGGCTTTGCCGGCGGTGAGGTTGGGTTTGATTTCGTTTTTAAATACGATGGGCTGAACTTCATCTGGGACGGTGATGATGATAAGGGCTGCCTGCTTGGTAAGATCTGCGGCGGAAAGCGGCTTGAATCCATTTTCAACGGCGAGTTTGTAGTTATCGGTGCCCGGGAGTTCGGAAACAACGACTTTGACGCCGCTGTCGCGGAGATTCTGACTGTGGGCGTGGCCCTGGGAACCATAACCGACGATACCGACGGTTTTATTTTTCAGGAAGCCCAAGTCCGTGTCATTTTCGTAATAAATAGTTACTGCCATGTGCATACACTCCTATAATAAGGTTTACGTAATAACATACCCAATCTAGGGGGGCGGAGCAACCTCCGACCCGAGGGTTGGAAAATAATACAGGAATAAAATTTAGCCCCTGCGATGAACAAAAGCAAATAAAATTTGGTTAAATACGTCTTGACAGGTATAGTTATAAGAGGTAACCTTGTAGGTTCATTGGTTTTACAGGAACATGGCGCCGGCAATATGCGTGAATGTTGCCAAAATGGCGACAGTGTTCGTATTTAGAAATTTCATAAGGAGATACAGATTGGCTTCTGAATTAGTCAAAGAGCTTCTTGATTCCGGTATTCATTTCGGTCATCGCGCCAGCCGGTGGAATCCCAAGATGAAACCCTACATCTTCGGGAAACGCAACATGATTCACATCATAGACATCAAAGAAACTCTCAAAGGTTTGTTGCGTGCAAAGAAATTCGTTAGCAAGGTCGTCAGTGAAGGCGGTGACGTGCTGTTTGTTGGTACGAAGCGTCAGGCACGCAACGCTGTGGCGAGTCACGCGATGGCTTGTAATATGCACTATGTGACAGAGCGTTGGCTTGGTGGAACGTTGACGAACTATCGGACAATTCGCAGTCGGCTTCAGCGTTTGGAGGAGCTGGAAAAGCTGGAAGAAACCGGCGAAATGGCAAAATACAGCAAGAAGATGATTTCCATGCTGACTCGCGAAAAGAAGAAAATGAAGCGGAACCTGGAAGGTATTCGGCGCATGGTCCGGATTCCGGCAGTGATGGTCGTTATCGATCCCGGCTACGAGCATATCGCAATCAAAGAAGCCAGGAAACTTGGAATTCCGACGGTCTGCCTGATCGATACCGAAGGCGATCCGGATATGGCGGATATACCGATTCCGGGCAATGATGACTCGATGCGTGCGATCGAAATCGTAATGCGGGAACTGCAGAGTGCAGTGGCGGAAGGTATGCAGACTCGTCCGGAAGAGCTGCCGGTTACGGAACAGCCGGCCGAGGAAGCAGCAGAAAGCCATGATCGTTCAGGTCGACGACCGCCGCGACGACGTCCGCCGCGAGAACGTCGCGAAGATGTACCGGTTCAGGTAAGTCCGGAAGCGCCGGGCGAACCAATCGCCCCGGTTTCCGAGCAGACACCTCCGGCGACGGCTTAAGGCGATATTATTCATTAACGTAAATGAAAATAGAAGAGTGCGGGCATCGGCCTGCATAAAGATAATAAGGAGCAAAATTATCCATGGCAGAGATAACAGCAGGCTTGGTTAAAGAATTGCGGGAACGGACGCAATTGCCAATGATGGATTGTAAGAAGGCGCTGTCGGAAGCCGGCGGAGACATTGCAAAGGCCGAAGAAATCCTTCGCAAGTCCGGGGCTTTGGCGGCGGCCAAGAAAGCGGGACGGGAAACAGCTGAAGGCCGAGTTTCCGCGTTCGTCAGCGACTGTAAGGGCAAAGGCGCGATCGTTCAGGTCCGGTGTGAGACGGCGCCTGTGGCGAACAATGAAATATTTGTGGCTATGTGTAAACAAATCGCGCAGCACGTGGCTGGGCTTGGCGTTCTGCCTGGCAGCGCAGAAGAATTGATTGGCCAGAAAACGTCGTTCGATCCTTCTCAGACGGTGAAGGATTTGATCGATGCCGCGATCAATAAGCTTCGCGAAAATATGCAGATTTCGCAATATGCAAAGCTCGAAGGCGGGTATATCAGTTGCTACGAACATCATAACGGCCAGGTGGCTGTGCTGATGCAGATGGATGTCGATTCTTCGCTGGTGAATGACGAGAGAATAGCGCAACTGGCGAAGGATTTGTGTATGCAGATCACTGCGGTGAATCCGCTTGCGGTGGATCGCAATGAGGTTTCCGCCGACGTGGTTGCCAAGGAAAAAGAAATCATCCAAGCTCAGGTTGAACAGCAATCGCAGGGCAAACCCGCGAATATTATCGAAAAGATGACCATCGGCAAACTGAACAAATGGTATAACGAGCATGTCCTGCTCGAACAGCCGTTCGTGAAGGACGACAAAAAGACGGTGAAACAGATAATCGACGAAGTTGCAAAAGCTGTCGGCAAGCCGATCGTTATAAAGAAGTTTCTGCGGCTGGAGGTCGGCGGAAGCGACAAAATTTCAAATTAACAGACAGGAGAAATGTGACATTGCGGATTGCATGTTGCAGGCATTAAAATGAAAATGAGGAGGATGACCGTTTGGTCGCCTCCTCATTATTGTAAACGGGAAAATGAATTCCATGACGAAACGATCGGTAAAAGAAAAAAGTGCCAAAGGCGCGAAACATTCCTACCGGCGAATAGTATTGAAGATTACCGGTGAGAGTCTCAGTGGTGTCGGATCGACGGGTCTGAACCACGATCAGATGCAACTGCTGGCGGAAAAATTGATCCGCGCAGCAAAGGTAGGGTTGGAAATTGCGGTAGTGGTCGGCGGCGGAAATATTCTGCGAGGAGCGAATCTTTCAGGAAGCCGGTTAATCCGGCAGTTCGCGGCGCATCAGATGGGAATGATTGCAACGACGATCAACGGCATTGCTCTTGCGGAAATGTTGACTTCTCTCGGACAGCCGGCAAAAGTCGTTTCCGCCTTCAACGTGGGCAGTTTCGTGGAGCAGTACAATGTCGTGGCTGAGCGTGAAGCTTTGTCGGCAGGGATGATTGTGGTGTTGTCGGGCGGTACGGGAAGCCCGTATGTCACAACGGATACGTGCGCCGCGATTCGGGCGGCAGAACTGGGCGCGGATGCAATTTTCAAGGCGACAAAAGTGGACGGAGTCTATACGGCGGACCCGAACAAAAATTCGCAGGCCCAGCGGCTGGCAAAAATTTCGTACGACGAATATATCAATCGGCGACTTGGCGTAATCGACCTAACGGCGGTTCGGATTTGCCTGTAGACTAAATTGCCGATTTTGGTGTTTAATTTCAACGATTTGAATCACCTCGATGCGGTGATTGCAGGGAAGATTCCCAGCAGCATCATCGGTGATGAATAATTCCCGGTAGAATCAGGAGAACAACGCATGGCACTGGACGATATTTTGCTGGAAACCGAAGAAACCATGTCGAACGCGGTGGATTATTTACGAAACGAGCTGCGGGGTATCCGTACAGGACGCGCGAGTACTGCTTTGGTTGAACATATCAAGGTGAATTATTTCGGCGCGATGACTGATTTACGCCAGTTGGCGCAATTGTCGACCCCGGAATCGAATTTGATCGTGATCAAACCGTTCGATCCGTCGAGCATCAAGGATATCATTCGAGCGATTCAAGAGTCGGATTTGGGGATTACACCGCAGTCCGATGGACGAATCATTCGACTGGCGGTCCCGTCGCTTTCAGGCGAACGGCGTAAGCAGTTGGCACAGCAGGTGAGCAAACTCGGTGAGCAGGCGAAATTGGTAATTCGCAATACACGCCGCGACGCGAACAAAAAGATCGACGTTGAGGAAAAGGAAGGGACCCTGCCGGAGGATGATGCCGAGAAGGGCAAGGAACAGGTACAGGATCTTACGAAAGATTATGAGAAAAAAGTGGACGATACCCTGGCAGGAAAGATCAAGGAAATCGAAGAGGTCTGATCCGTTTGCAGGCGGTTGCAAGTTATACACTCGGATGGATTTTTGACGATCGGTGAACGTTTGTGGCGGGTTGCATGGCCCGCCTATTTTTCAAGAGAAAATCGTGACGGGTGAAACAGTCCGAAACAAACTGGTGATCGTGGCGGGGCAGGGATATCTGCCGTTTCTGGTTGCGCGGGGTGCCAAAGCGGCGGGCCGTGCGGTGTGTATATTGGGAATTCGCGATGTGGCGTCGAAAAATCTGGCTGATCTGGCAGATACGTTCTATTGGATTCCAATCGCCCGTGTCGGGCGATGGATCAAACTTGCCAGACGTTTCGGGGCAACTGAATTGATATTAGCCGGTGGTGTAAAAAAAACGGAGGCATTTTCCAGGTGGCGGATATGGCGATATATACCCGACGTACGGACGATGCGGATATGGTTTCGACGGGCACGGGGCGACCGGCGGAATCTGGCTATTCTCGGAGCCCTGGCGGATGAACTACAGGATGAAGGAATTACAGTAGTGAACTCGATAAAATACTGCAGTGAAGCGATGGCGGAAGAAGGAGTACTCACAAAATGTTCGCCGTCGAAATTGATTTGGGAAGATATCGAATTCGGCTGGCCGATGGCAATGAAAATCGCCGAACTGGATATCGGTCAAGCGTTGGCGGTTCGAGAAAAGGATATCATTGCCGTTGAAGCTATCGAAGGAACGGACGCGATGATCGATCGCGCAGGAAAGCTGGTGAAAGGCGACTGGACACTGGTCAAGGTTGCCCAGCCGCACCAGGATATGCGATTCGACGTACCGACGGTGGGGCCTGAGACGATCGAACGAATGAGGGCCAATCATGCCTCGGCACTGGTGGTGCAGGCAGGCATGACGATCATGATCGATAAAACGAAGATTATCGAATTGGCGAACCGATACGGAATCAGTATCGTCGGAAAGAAATAAACGCAGTGTGTCAGGCGATTCGAATATTTGACACTTGTGAAACGATAAGATAGGATATCAACATTGGAGAAACCGATGGAAAGTAAATTACCGCTTATCGTAGATTGTCATGCTCACCTGTGGGAGAGTACAACTCAGTTGGGTCGCTGCGGGCGATCCGACCGGTTGACTGCATATCCCTCAGCGGGTAAATCGGTAAGCAGTTATGATTTGAAAATTGCCGCCAACCCCGTTCAGTTGAC
>CAYMXC010000001.1:0-28713 GCA_964394135.1 uncultured Phycisphaerae bacterium | reverse complement strand
TGTTTGAGGTCGGACAGGTAATTCCGATCCGGTTCGAATCCGGACCGCCGGCTTTTTTAGAGAAAATCTGCAGGGAAATGCAAAATGAAAAGGGTACGGAAACCAAATCGAATCAGCCAAAAGGCACAAAGATGTCAAAACGAGCCGGGCTTCAATACCGGCGAGCAGATCAGCATTATGGGCCGACTGACACAGGGGGCGGCAGCGTGGCTGATGGGTATCACGCCAAGGGCCATTCGGGATATGGCCGTTCCCCGCAACGCCGACGGGACATACAGCGGGCGGGAGGCGCATGCCTGGGATATTGAACGGCGAAAACGGGAAAACGAAATCGATCCGCTGATGTCCGGCGGTACGAATTCCCAGGCACTGGAGGAATACCGGCGTGAAAAGGTTCGCGAAGTCAAACGGAAGAACGACATCGAGGAGGGAAAGCTGATTCCCGTGGCCGATGTGGCGCAATTGTGGGCCGAAGTCGGCGAGGAATTGCGGCAGGAGTTCGAAACGGTTGCAAGAACGATTCCGCCGGAGGCAGGAGCGGCCCTGACGGCGGCGATCGACAGAATATCGAAAAATCTGACGGAACGATACATTACACCTCGCGTAAAGGATAAAGCATGAATCCGCTTCATTGGGTAATCACCGCACTCAGCATTACAGGAGTTATTCTCAATATTCAAAAAAGTCCCCTGGGATTCGTCATTTGGATCATCACCAACACCTCCTGGATGATTATCGACTGGCGCAAACGGATCTATGCCCAGGCGGCTCTGTTTTTCGTGTATCTGATTTTATCGATCTACGGACTCATTTCATGGATGGAGTAACGGCATGCTTGTTTTAACGAGAGAAACGAATCAGGTGATACGGATCGGCGACGAGATTCGGGTGATGATTATCGGCGTTCGCGGCGACAAGGTCCTGCTGGGTATCACCGCGCCCCGCGGCGTGCCGGTGGATCGGGAAGAGGTCTTTCAACGAAAACAAACGGAGGGAGTTAAACAACTCAAAGGAGTTTTAAAATGACCATCTATGCACAAAATACCGAAGTGTCGGTGGAAAAAACGCGGGCGGAGATCGAACGGACCCTGCGAAAGTACGGGGCCGGTCATTTCGCCGCGGGCTGGTCCAAAGACGAGGCTGTTATCGGATTTACGTTCCGTGGAATGCACATCCGGTTCGATATGCCCTTGCCGGATCCGAAAGATGAAAAATTCCGGCCGGCGCCGCCACGGGCGAGGCGGCGATCGCCGCAGGATGCATACAGTCAATGGGAACAGGCCTGCAGGCAGCGATGGAGGGCACTGCTCATCAGCATCAAGGGCAAGCTGGAGGCTGTCGAAAGCGGTATCGCGATGTTCGAAAAGGAATTTTTGGCGTATATCGTACTTCCGGGAAACGAAACCGTAGGCGACCTGGCCCTGCCTCAGGTTGCTCAATCATATAAATCCGGGATAGTACAGCCATTACCGGCCTTACCGGCGGGAGATGAACGAAAGGTCAAAAAAAGTAAAAGTAAAAGTAAAAGTAAAATGTAAAAGGGGTTAAAAATGGAAATCGGTGACCAGAACAGCTTTATTGTTGTCGGAACGGTGATCGCCAGTCCGAAGCTCCGTAAAACAGCGAAGGAGCATGACGTGACGGAAATAAGAATCCTGACCGAACGGATATCAAACTCTATCGGTCGAAGGGCTCAGCGGATAATCGACCTTGGAGTCTGGGGCAACCATACGGAAACGATAGCCAGGGGTTACCGCGTGAGGATCTACGGGGAACTGTACCCTGGCAAGTACGGGCCGATCGTAACTGGCACGAGTATCGAGGTGCTCAGCACGGACCTGAAGCATTACGCGGCCCTGGCTCCGCCGGCTACGGCTCGACCGTGGGAGCGAAGGGCGGGAATGCGATGACATCAATGGAAAACGCGGGGTAATTGGAGGTATTAAATCACATGGTCAGGCCATTGAAAAACAGTGCGGATTATTTTCCACACGATGCGGATCTTCGAAACGATCGTAGGATTCAGGCGGTCCGCCGAAAGTACGGTTTGGAAGGATATGCCGTGTACTCCATGATGCTGGAAACCCTGACCGATTGCCCCGGGTTCCGCTGGCAGTGGACCTCGCTGGAACTGGAACTCCTGGCCGGCGACTTCGGTATGGATTCGGATCGGCTGGGTGAGATCCTGACCTATATGGTGGAACTGGGATTGTATAAGCGGGAGGGACAGTACCTGTGGTCCGATCCTCTGCTGGCACGTTTTGCCGGCCTGCTCGAAAAACGGCAGCGGCAGAGGAAATCGAAAGCATCGGCGAAAACTCCCGAAAACGAGGTTATCGACGACGATAACCCGGAAACCGAAACGGAAACCGGATTATCGTCGGATAAAAATTTTTGTCCGGGGGTTATCGACGACGAAAATACACAGAGCAAAGTAAAGCAAAGCAAACCAAACCAAAGCAAAGAAGAGAAAACAAAAGCAAACCAGAGCAAAGCAAATTCCGCGTCCTCCGACGAACGGGACGCCAACTGCGGCGAAGACGCTGCGACCGAGGCGCCGGGAGGTACTTCCGCGGCATCGTGCCGGACCGATCCGGGAACGCCGCCGGAGTCACAGGGGGCCGCCATGCCCGGAACGCCGGTTTCGGAACCGGACAGTCAGGGCCCCGAAGGCCCGCCCGATCCAGCATGGCTGAGGCGGAGGGAACTGCTGTTCAGGGAACTCTCGACAGTCCTGAAACTCGATCCGCTGGCAACGGATGGAGCCGGGCAGGATAGCTATATTCGGGCTTCCAGAGCGATACTCAAGGTTCTGGACAAAGTCCGCGGCGATGCGGAACTGAAAAGCAAACGCTGGGATGAGATCGAGAAGCGGTTACGGAAATTCGCGGCGGAGGCACGCAGGGATGGTAAAAATCCGGTCGGGCTCTGGCTGCACAAATGCCGGCAGGAATGGCCGGTTCCGGAGGATGGGCAAAACTTGTAAGGTTTTGAACTTTTGTATTTTGTATTTTTTATTTCATATTTTATAGTTTAAATCTTTTTTCTATTGTAAAAAATAAGCAGAGCCGGCGGAGACGGGCGAGGATGAGATTTGGTTCAGCGGCGGACACAGCAGTCGGATTCGACATCGGTTGCCATAGCGAAAATTCTATCAGGGTTCCTTGCGGCGATGCGGCCGCGAATCGTTCGCTCCATGCGCGAGTTCGCGGAGGCGGAAATAGTCCTGCCCAACGGTCCGAGGGCGGGAATGCCCTTCTCATGTCGTTTCATGCCCTGGTCCGGGGCAGTGCTCGATATTCTCGGATCGGATACCTATCGGCGTTTCTTCGGGTCCGGGCCCGTTCAGTCGGGCAAGACGCTCATCTTTTTCGTCATCGTTGTGATGTACTACCTTTTCGAGGTCGGCGAGACCGTGATCATCGGCGTACCAGATGTCGATATGGCGCAGGGAATCTACGAGGAACGGCTTCTGCCGGTGATTCTGAAATCCAGATACCGGGATATGATTCCGGATGCCGGGGCAGGCTCCAAGGGCGGGAAATTCAAGGCGATCCGGTTCCGAAATGGCGCGTGGCTTCGGTTCATGGGCGCGGGCGGCGGCGATCAGCAGCGATCGAGCCATACGGCACGGATCGTGGTGCTCACCGAACTCGACAAGATGGATCAGCCGGGAAAGGCCAGCCGGGAGGCGGATCCGGTAACGCAGATCGAGGCCCGAAGCCGGGCCTACGGCAGCAGAGCGAGGATCTACGGTGAATGCACCATGTCGATCAAGACCGGGCGGGTTTACAAGGAAGTCTGCGAGTTCGGAACGGACACGCAGGTATTTTTACAATGCCCGCACTGCGGATCGTACGTGGCGCCTGATCGGGAACATTTTCTGGCATCCGGAGTACTGGAGGCATCGAATATCATGGAGGCACAGACAAAGGCCGGGTACGCCTGCCAGGAGTGCGGGACGGTCTGGACGGAGGCGGATCGGCAGGCGGCGTTGAAGCGGCCGGTCCTGGCGGCCAGAGGCCAGACGGTCAATCCGGACGGGAGCGTGAGCGGAGAAAAGCCCAGGACGAATACCTTCGGGTTCCGGTGGAATGCGATGAGCTCGGGACTCCTGTCGATGGCCGATATCGCGGAGACGGAATATCGGGCCGAACACTCGGACAATCCGAACGATCTGAAGTCGGTGGTACAGTTTACATGGGCCGAGCCGTGGACGGATGATCTGCAGGATCTGTCCGGCATCAATCGGGAAACGGTACTCGCAAAGATCGGGCATCTGCCGCGAGGAGTTCTGCCGGCGGAAACCCGGGCACTGACCGTGTTCATCGACCTGGGGAAATATACCTGCTGGTGGAGCGCGTGGGCGTGGCGGGACGAGGCGGTCGGGTATCTGATCGATTACGGATCGATCCAGATCGCCCAGGGACGAGAGACGAAAGAAATAGCAATCCTGAACGGTTTGAGGAGTTTTCGGGATGAGGTCCTGGCTACCGGCTGGCAGGACGGATCTGATACGCAGGCGAGACGAACGCCGGATATGGTGCTTGTAGACAGCGGATGGGAATCGAAGGTCGCATATGATTTCTGTCTGGAGAGCCGCGGCAGATACTATCCGAGCAAGGGGCTTGGATCGAATCAGCAGGCATCCTGGACCGTACCCAAGCCGGCGAAGGGAAAAATCATCGGCCGGGAATGGTGCCTGACGAATCAGCCGGGCGGAGTCAAACTGGTGACGATGAACAGCGACTACTGGAAGGCCATGGTGCATGACGGATTCGCATCGCCCGCCGGACAGCCGGGGAGCCTGCAATTATACAAGGCTGAGAAGCGAGATCATCAACAATATGCCAGGCAGATCGTCGCCGAACGCGAGGAGATTGAATTTGAGGCCGGTAAAGGTACACGGAAATACTGGAATCAGATCAGCCGGTATAACCACTGGCTGGACTGCGCGTACGGCTGCCGGGCGGCGGCGGATATGCTGGGAATCAAAATGGCAGCCAGGTCGGTCGCCAGGCCGACGACGAAATACAGGCCGGTTGGGCCCCAGCGTGCAAAAAGTGCGATTCGAACGCGATATTAATTATATAAACCCCCAAAAAATGAATGGAGAATGAAATGGTCAAAACGAACAAAACAAGTACGAAAACACAAACCAGTGTTCAAAGTGTTCAAAATGTTCAAACCGTCGAAAAAGATAAATCCGAGGTTGTCTATGCATTTCCAACCAAGAGCAAATGCCCGCGGTGCGGATCCGTCAATACACGCCGGACCGGGGAATATGGCGAGCTGCAATATCGCCAGTGCCAGGTGACCGTCTGCCGATGGAAATATGCGGTGCATGGCGAGCCGGTCAAATAGCAATTTTTAACTAATTAGTTAAAAAATGAGCGGGTTTCACGAAGAAACGCGGCAAATCGCTTGTTTTTTACGGATGATCGGGATAGGAAAAAGTGATCACGATACGACAACTTTGATTTATTTTAAATGGACGATCACCGTGGAAAAGACAACGCTGTATTGCGGGGATTGCCTGGAGTTTTTGGGAAATATTCCGGCCGGAACCGTCGATGCCATTATCACCGATCCGCCGTATGGAATCACCGACTGCGATTGGGACGTGCCGCTGTCTCCGAGTAATTACATGGGCCGGTTTTTCGAAATCACCAAACAAAACGCCGCGATCTGCGTTTTCGGCCAGCAGCCCTTTTTCACCGATCTGGTCAACGCGGCTCGAAAATATTTCCGATATGAAATCATCTGGCGAAAGAGCCGGCCTGTGGGGTATCTGAATGCCAAAAAGATGCCGATGCGGATCCATGAGAATATCGGGATATTTTACAAACAGCTTCCAACCTATAATCCGCAATTCACGGCCGGCCGGCCATATTGTCGGCAAAGAAGCCACGATACGCCCCTGTATCGAAATCACAAGCCGACCACAACGGTAAATGATGGAAAGCGGTATCCCGTGGATGTTCTGGATGTCCCATCCATAACCGGTGCCGGCGATGAAAAGAGCAAACATCCGACGCAGAAGCCCTTAAAGCTGATTCTCTGGCTCGTAAAGACATTCACGTGCGAAGGCGACCTGGTCCTGGATCCGTTCATGGGATCAGGAACAACGGGAGTCGCATGCAAGATGCTCGGCAGGAACTTCATCGGAATGGAACGCGATCGCGAATTCTGCAAAATAGCCCGGGATCGGATCGAAAAAGCGGAAAGTGGATAGATCAACCACAGGACGATTCAAAAAAGAATCCCGCCACAGTTGCCTTTGGCCGTATTAATGGGCTTAAAAGCGGCAAGGCGAAAGCAAAAAAACTTTCTGCCAAAGACCGAAAAGCAATATCTCAAAAAGCTGCAAGAATAAAATGGAGTACCTCAGGATGAAATGTACTCTTCTGGTGCGAATTCGGGATATTCCGTACCAAGCAAGCTTTCCTCCACATCTTCCGTAAAATCGAAACTCATTTGTATAGGCGTTTCTCGATTGTAATTCTGGTTATAGCTATCTAGATCGGTCTTCAATTGTTTGCAGTCGCCAACAATATACATCCGTCGTTGCTGTAGGGATAGGTGCATGTCTGCACGTGAGGCAGTATCAATATCAACCCACAAAGTAAGCTGTTTCTTCTCTCCATCTTCAATGGTATATGTGCGTAATGCATGCTTTTTGCGTACATTACGATTTTGGGGGTCTTCAAAAAATTCATCACGTGCAGCCCTTGCTAATTCATGAGCGCACTGTTTAATGGAATCTTTCTTTTGCGGACTCCACAGGTTCTTCCTTATTGCCCATGATGCAACTTCGTGCATGTCGATGCGTACCGCCTTTGTTTCTTTAATGTACTGATTTACAATGCTCTGTAACTGCTCGCTTTTTGTTCTTTTCGCGGCACTATGCATGGTTTTGCCTCCTATGCAATATTTAACGTCCTGTTCCATCCATCCGTAATTGATTCCTTGGCAACAACATCACGAACTGGAACCAATAAATCTTGAAATGTACCGTACTTAATTTGGCCTCGGTGCTGGAGCTGTCCAACAACGATACCTGGATGAATCTTATTTCGTAAGGAAAATTGAATAATTTTTTCCCTTGAAAAATAAGGGGCAACACGCAATATGAATGATTCAATACTTGAATTCGGAATAAGCGCATTAGCTGCTTCTTCATCAACAATACGTTCTATTTCTTCGATTGCAGATTCTTGACATCCCTGTGTTCCAAATAGACTTGGATCGAGAATGGCATCGCGCCTTTTAAGGTGTATAAATTCATGCATCAAGGTAAACCAAAAATTGTCAATTCTAGCGAATCGTAGAGATAACACAATTACTGGCGATGTTGAGTCAAGCCAAAACGTAGCACCATCTATCTTGCTACTTGGTAACGGCTCGACAACAAGAAAACGAATACCAGCATCGCCTAACACTCGCGAAACTTTGCGTGATTCTGGAATATAAGCCGCAAGCTCTCTCAACTTTTTCTGGACATTATCTAGCTGTGAGTCTTTGAAAGGCCCTGTTTTCAAATGACTAGCGATGTTTTTCGCTCTGTAATACCACGCATTTTGTTGTGGAGTTAATTCGTTCTGCCCTTTTGATTTTCGAGCGGCAATAGCATGGTGCGGTAGGTTGTCGAGATTGTCTACTCCAAAAAAAGAGCATAATTCCGAACGTAATTCATCTGGCTTAGACACATCGCGAATCCAGTTTCGCTTAATCATATCGCGGATTGGTGCCAACCGATAGAGCGATGCCATATCATGTACGTCTTGGTTCATTATTGCAGGGGTGGCTTGACGATAAGCCGTCTGCAAATTTATCCAGAGTTCTGGACCTGTACCAAATGCCGCACCAAGTTCAACAGCCGTACGATGGGTAATACCCCTCTTGCCTGTTATAATTTCATTGACCATAGCCACAGTACGACCCATGATTTTGGCCAAATCAGCTTGCGTCCAGCCTCGTTCCTCAAGCTCCTCCCGAATAAACTCTCCGGGGGGAAAAACTTCTGCTGGTCGTGTATCTGTCATTTGTGATAATCCTCAATATCAATAATAAACACAACTTTTTCTGCGCCCTCATTGGCTATTTCTATAATAAGCCGCCATTGATCATTCAATCGCATCGAAAACTGATGTGATCTTTGCCCTTGCAACCGCTCAAAATGGAGTGATTTCCAACTGTAAAATGTTTGTTCATTTATCGCAGCGCGAATAAATTGGACGCGTTTGCGATATGCTTTCACAATTCCTGTCGCAAGATCATGAGTATAATTCATATCTATCTCTAGACGCTCTAAATCTTTGTCGTGGAATATTATTTTCATTTGTCAAAGCTTAACCATTTCACTCTCTTTATGCTATATTATCGGCCTATTTTGGGTGGAAGTCAAGTGTAAAATTATCGAATTTCGATAATTCGATAATTTTATATTTAACTTTGATGTATCCATCAGACCTTACGAGTTACGCCAGCAATGTGTGCGGGTGTACTCGATTATGTTTGGGAAATTTCAAAAATCGTTGGCTTGTTCAATGAGAAAAAGTCAAACTGGCCCACTACCGAATTTTACAAAATAGCCCGGGATCGGATCGAAAAAGCGGAAAGTACCTAAAGATTTCTACTAATTAGTTAAAATTTGATCCATTTTTACCACTTTCACGTTGGCGGCAGGAAAATTCCGATCTATAAAAATTTTCATGGCACTCAGCAGCAGCTCGACATTGCAGGACGCGTTAAACCAGTATAACGACAACCTGGTCTGGGAAGGCGATATAACAAAGGCCCGGTTGGCGCTGGAGGCGATACGCTGGCTGCTGGTAAATCGACCGATGTCGGCGGAGAGCGGCGATGAAAAGATCAACTGGACGTCGCTGGAGGCCAAGGTGGAGGAATTGTCGGATTATATTCGACGATTCGGAGTTCGGCGGAGCAATTTTGTCCGGGCCGTGCCGAGGATCATTTAAAAGGTTCTAAAAGATGGGCATTGGTACGACAATCAGAAAAGGTATAAAGGGCTGGTTCCGGTCCGATACGGGATCGAACGGGAAGGCCCGGACCCGTCGCCGGCAGACGCTCGATATTGTCGAAACCAAAGGGTCCTACAACCAGCTCGGTTACCATTCCGCACGCGTGGCAGGCCGGGAGGGCCGAACGGCTACCGGCGGATCCGGAAACCTGCATCAGCGGATCGATCGGCCGCTTTTGATCAACCAGAGCCGGGAATTTCACCGTGATAACGGGATCTATACCGGCCTGATCGAACAGGCGGTCAATCATATCATAGACGACGGATTCAAATTGCAGGTGACGACGCCGGACAAGGATCTGAACGCCGAAATCGAATCGCGATGGCTGGAATTCTGGGAGAATCCCGAAATAAAAAATATCCTTACGGGGGAACAGACCGAACAGATGGTGGCCCGGGAGGTGTTTTTGTGCGGCGATACGGGTGTCATTCTCGATCAATCCGGCAAAATTCAACTGATCGAGGCCGAACAGATCGCCCGAAAAGCGACAAACGATACCGGAATCGAGACGGATTCGGTCGGCCGGCCGATCCGCTATTATGTTTCACCTTATCGCGAATCCGGAGAAATCAATATTACGGCGGCGACGAGTCACGATCCTGAGTTTTTCCTGTTCCTTACCGATCCGCGGCGGCCGTCGGCCCTGCGTAGCGTTCCGCCCTGCGAGGCGGCGTTTCCAATGCTGCACCGGATCAACGACGTCTGCGACAGCGAGGCCCAGGCCTGGCAACTGCTGGCAAGGCTCGCACTGAGCGTTACGCGAAAGGATTCGGCGGAGGCGGCATACGCGGAGTCGATCACCGATCCGGAAAAACAGGCCGGCGAACAGCCGGCGAGGGTGATGGAACTGGATTACGCCACGATCTTCAACGGCGATGTCGGCGAGGAGATCAAGGGCGTGGAGCGGAATATACCCGGCCAGAACTTTACCGAATCGCTCGTGATGTTTCTGCGACTTTTGGGCCTGCCGCTCGGAATCCCGCTGGAACTCGTACTGCTCGACTGGACGAAATCGAATTACAGCCAGTGCAAGGCCGTGCTGCAGCAGGCGCACAAGACGTTCCGAAGCTGGCAGAAGCTGATTCGCAACCGATTCCATAACCCGATACTGCGATGGAAACTGATGGAATGGGACCGGGAACTTAAGGTCAAGTCCGATATGCCCATTAGATGGAACTGGATCATGCCAGTGTTTCCCTGGCTGGACGAACTGAAGGAGGCCCAGGCGTGGGGATATAAACTCGAACGCGGATTTTCCACACACGGACATGCCTGCAAGAGTCTGGGGCTCGAGCGCGATGAGGTGGTGGCCGCCAGGGCGGCCGAGGTTACCGAGGCGATCAACCTCGCTAAACAGATCAAGACGGAAACCGGAACAGAGGTGCCCTGGCAGATTTTCGCCGGGCTGAAGGCGGAGACGAGCGCGGCGGGAAGGCCGGGCGGTTCGGAACCGTCGAGCGGACCTGAAAAGGACGTATCCGATACCTCCGACAATGAGGATACGGGAGACGATGAGGAATGAAAGACGCAATGACGGCACTGGCCGAAATCCTGAAGGAACCCTGGATCATGGAGCCCAAGGCGCTCAATGCCTTCGTCCGGCAGATCATCGATGCCTCGGTCAATCCCATGATGGCGGCCGGACGCGGAGGCAGGAAGGCACAAGCGACGCTGACGGTTCAAAACGGAGTGGCAATCATACCGGTGGCCGGGGTCCTGATGGATTCGGTACCGGAATGGTACGACTGGTTCGGAATCACCGCGACGAGCTACCGTGATATCTCGGCGAAGATCGCCGAGGCGGTTGCTCTCGATTCCGTGCATTCGATCCTGCTGCAGGTCAACAGCCCGGGCGGATCCGTTTGCGGAGTCCAGCGGGCGGCGGATTCGATTTACGCCGTGAGGCAGAGCGGCCGGAAGACCATTTCGGCCAATATCGAGTCGATGGGCGCCAGCGGGGCCTATTACCTGGCCAGTCAGACGCAGCGGATTACGGCGGAGATGAACGCCGTGGTCGGATCGATCGGGACCTATATGGTAATGACCGATTACAGCGGTATGGCCGAGAAGGCCGGAATACAGGTTCACGTGATCCGCAGCGGCGTGCACAAGGGCACCGGAGTGGTCGGTGCGAAGATCACCGACGAGCAGATTCTGCCGTGGCAGGATGTCATTGACGGAATGGCCGATCATTTTGTAAATGCCGTGACCAGAGGCCGTGGTATGAAAAAGGCCGACGTTTCCGAACTGGCGACGGGAAAGGTATGGCTTGCGCCAGCGGCTGTAAAGATAGGCCTGATCGACGGTGTGGAGGAATTTGAAACTGCTCTCGCCGCGTTGGCGGGAGATGCGGATACCGCAGGTGTTTCAAGCGGTAATGATAGTGGTAACAATGTTGTAACGGGAGAACATGTCATGCCTGAAGATGCAAAAACACAGGTTCAGAAGCCTGACCTGGAACAGATCAAACAGGAAGCCCGGGCGTCGGTTCTGGCGGAGGAAAAAACGCGACAGGCCGATATCAAGGCGGCGTTTCCGAACGATCCGGCCTTCGCCCTGGAGCAGATCGCCGCCGGCGTCAGCCTGCAGGACGCGAAAGTCGCCTACTGCAGCGTCCTGGAAAGGCGGCTGCAGGAAAAAGACGCCAGGATCGCCGAGCTTGAAAAGCAGACGACCGCCGATTCCACCGAAACGGAAACAAGGCCGAAGGCGGATGCAAATACAGAACAAAAAAAACCGGCAGCTGGCGGAGCGGCGGTGCCCTTCAATCAGACACAGGTCAACGGAGGATCGGCCGGGGACTTTATGGCAATGGCACACGCCCGGGCAAAGGAAAAGAATATCGGAATCACCGCGGCCATGCAGGAGATCGATAAAGAAAATCCCGGTATGCGTGAAAAGTGGCTGGAAGGCCAGCGCAAGGGTAAAAAACCGGAACCAAGTAACCAGGTAAGTCAGTAAAAATTTCTCAAATTCAGGAGATTATAAAAATGGCAACAACATGCAAAAGTCCGATTACTCTGATCGCCGGGGAGGTGCTGGAACCGTTCCGGCGAGTGAAACTTTCCTCGACGGGCCGGACGGTCGTTTATGCCGATCAGGCGGACAGCGACGGCTATATCGGCGTAACGAACGCCGAGGGTGCCTCCGCGATCGGAGATCCTGTCGCGGTGATTCTGCGGGAGGGCGCCGAGACGATCAAGATGGTCGCGGCCGACAGCTTTTCCGCCAACGCAACACTGTACGCGGCAAACGACGGGAAGGTGAGCGACAGCGTAAGCGGCAATCCGATCGGAACCGCACTGGACGCGGCAACAGCGGCCGGCGATATCGTCGAGGTTCTTCCCAGCCGTGGCACCGGATCGGTCCCGGGCGCATCTTCCATTCAGAATTATGAAGCGGCGGCCGGCGGGGTTCCGTTTATCGTCAAGGCCACATGCACGGCTACCGAGGCGGGCGACGTGACGGTTATCGCATCGATGCCCCGCAAGGCCCTGGTCACACGGGCATGGATGATAGCCCGTGATACAAACGCTGCCAACGTCAAGATCAAAAACGCCGGTAACGATATGACCGATGCCAAGGCCAAGGGCGTGACGAATAACGGCGTTGTTAATTTCGATCAGATTCTCGCCGCCCAGGACGAAATCGCTGCGGGCGCTGCGGTGGCGGCGAATTTTTCGGCGGCCGCTGCGGCGGATATCTTTCTGCTTTGCATACCGATCGCGTAGAGACGGCTGTAAAATCTGCCGGGCTAGGGTAGCTCCCGACGGGCGATACCGAGACGCCTGCCCGGCGGTTTTTAAAAAAGCGTAAACATTGCGTGATATTTTAAGAATGTAAAAATTTTCTCGGTAATTCTCCTCATTCTCGGTTGAGGGCAACATGAAACGATTAACGATTGAGGAGAACTGCCATGCCGATCAAATATCAGAACTATTCGATTCCAAGAGGGGACCTTGGCGAGGCCGTGCACGAGTATGACGTGAATCAGGCCGAATTCATCGCCACACAGGTCCTGCCGATCCGGCTCGTAAACCACGAGTCCGGCAAACTGTCCGTAATTACCCGAGAATCCCTCCTGAAGATGGCCGAAACGACACATAAAAACGGCGGTGCGTTCAATCGTGTCGGGCTCGAAGGCGAGGATATGGAATATGCCTGCAGGGACTATGGGCTTGAAGGAGTCCTGACGGATACGGACCGCGAGAAGTATTCCAACGACTTCGACGCGGAACTCGAAACCGTCCAGCATGTCATGCACAAGCTGCTGATGAAGCGGGAGAAGCGCGTCGCCGACCTTTTGTTCAATCCGTCGACCTGGACCGGATCAAGCCTGTATTGCGATTACTCCGGTGCGCCGTGGGATAACGTCGCCAGCGACGTCATCTCGCAGGTGAACTTCGGGAAGGAACTGGTCAGAAAGAATACAGGCATGATGCCCGACTCCATGCTGATCAGCGTGGTAGCACTTAATAATCTGCTGGGCAATTCCAAGATCATCGCCAGATTCCCCGGTGCACCGATAGTGACGGAGGCCATGATCCGCAATAATCTGGCGGCGATCTTCGGACTGACGAACCTTTTTGTCGGAAAGGCGATCTACGACAGTGCCATGGAAGGCCAGGCCTTCGTAGGCGCAGATATATGGTCCGACGACTACTGCATGATCTTCAAACGTCAGAACGGCAATCTTCTGAGCGGAGGCCTCGGCCGGACGCTGGTCTGGTCGCAGATGGCGTCGGAACAGCCGATGGTCAGGCAATACCGCGAGGAGCAGGTCGAAGGCGACGTGTTCCGCGTTCGCGAATATCAGCAGGAAAAGGTATTCGACAAATACTTCGCATCACTGTTGAAGATCGATGCGTAGGTTAAAAAATGACGACGGACTTCGACAGGATGAACGCCTCCTCCTGGGAATCGCTGGCCGCGGTATTCGGCCGTTCGGTTGAGTATCTGCCGCACGGCGCGGATACCGCGATCACGATCAGGGGGATTTTCAAAGACGAGGGACTTCGTCCGGACTATTCCGGCGATTCCATTCAGGGCGTTCGTCAGGCCAGGCTCAAGGTCGCGGCTGCCGACGTTCCGAATCCGGACGATCGGGATTCGGTGATGATCGGCGGAGCGGTCTGGGCTGTCGGCCGGGTTGTATCGTCGGGGCCGGTCGTCATCGTTCTTGAACTGCAACGCCGGGAGAGCCGGCAGGTCGGCGGATCGAAAGGAATATTACAGCGATGACATTGACGGACGGCGACAAATCCATTGTTCGGGACATTGCCTTCGAAGTCGGCGAGGTCCTGATGAAACGTTTCGCGAAGGAAACGGCCACGGCCATCCGAATGCATGAACTGGAATGCAAGACGGCAGAGACCGTGAAGCGGTGGCAGAATCAGGCGCGGGCCATTCTGATAGTGGTGGCGATCGGATCGTTTCTGGCCGGTTACGGGACCGGGGCCTTCGGTCTTGTAAGGCTTTTTTGGTAGCCAAAAAGCAAAGGGCAAAAGGTAAAGAGTAAAAGGGCTTTAAAATGGTGGAACCATGCGGAATATTCAGTCTGCCTTTGAAACATCTTCGATCGGCCCTGGCGGCATGCACGAGCTTTCAGACCTGGGTTGGTGCGAAGAACTCGGCGGAGGCGGAGGAAAGTATCTATTACGTCGCCGTCGACGGCGAGACCGATCCTCCGTTTGCCCTGGTCGATACGATGAACCGATTCAGCCTTGAGCACGCCGCCGGCGGTCTTTCAAACGAATTCAGCCAGAAAGGCGATCTGCTGCTGGTCCTGCAAAGCGCGGTCGATCCCGATCACAGCGTATCCGAGGCGGCTCTGACGTTTTCGAACCTAATAGGATCCGTCCTGCTGGAACTGACCGGACTGGCCGGCAGGCCGGGATACCTGAATATCACAGGGATAAGTCTGGAGATCCCCATGGTCCGGCCGTCGGAGGATGAAAAGAAGACGGTCGGCGATTTTTACCAGGTCGGGTTCCGCGTCAGTTACGAGTGAGAGGATACAGGGTGTAAAAATGATACCGATCAAACAGAGCATTCAGAGGAAAGGGACGGGGCTGGACGCCAGGACCTGGCGTGACATTCTGGTCTCCGCCTGGCAGAGTGTCGGCGTCTTCTGGCATACGAAGATCCTGCCGAAACATTTCACCCGCGAAGGCGCTCGGGAGTACGGGTATAAACCCCGCAGCAAGAACTACATGATTCGAAAGGCCCGGAAATTCGGCCATCAGGAACCCCTGGTCTGGAGCGGAGAATTACATCGTCAGGCGCGAATGTGGCGGGACGTCCGAGCGGCCAGCAGCGGTGCCAGGGTGGTGATTCACGGACCGAAATATCTGTATCAGTATCGGAAAAATCAGAACGATCCGCGAAAGGCGCAGGAACTGCAGATGATTTCGGCGGCCGACGCCGAGGCCTGCGGAAATGAACTGGACAAGGCGATCGGGACCATGGTGAGCGTGAAAAAATCGTTCATGGACACCACAAGGGGCCATGAGGCCGCATGAAAAAATAGACGGATTCACAAGAGAAAAGGAGCAGTTAAAAATGAGTCTGACCAAACAATTCACCGACTTTGCACTGGAGATCGATACCGGAACGAAAAGCTATATCCAGGGTATTCAGGATCAGGGGCTGGATCCGGGACTCCAGGAGCTGCTCGAAGGCGGGTCCGGGAGTAACTACAACAGCTTCGGGGCCATCGCAAAGGGCGCTCCGTCTGCGGATATCACCTCGACGGATATCAAGGCCGTGCTCGATCTGACCGGCGCCACTGGAATGCCGATCGACGAGGATCACCTGGTAACCATGTACAATATGCGGCGATTGAACGGAGCCGCCCAGGCGGACGACGACTCGGGGCTGCATCAGTCCGCGCTCTTTTCGCAGGGGATCATGATTCCGCGAACCCTGTCCGCGGATCACCAGGGCACGGCGAAGATAACACTCAGCATTCTCGCTATAAAGGCTGGCGAGGTCGATCCGATCGTGTATACCCATAACGCGAATCTGCCCGCGGGCGTGAAGCCGGGGGTATCCGATCTCTATACCATGGGGCCGATCAAGCTCAATACCACTCTGCTGGACGGCTCGAAAACGGTCAGTATCGATTTCGGAATCACCGCTGAACCCGATTCGTCTGACGGCGATATCTATCCGTCGTTTGTGTCGATCGGAAAGGTTCAACCTACGATTACGGCCACCACGCAGCATATCGATCTTGCCGGTACCCTGACGATGGCCGGGAAATATTACGTCGCCTCGCATGTTATCTGCTACTTGCGGAAGCGGGCGGAGGGCGGTACCTACGTCGCGGACATCACAGCGCAGCATATCAAGATCACCCTGGGTAAATGCCTGGTCCTGCCCGGAAAGATCAGCGGCAATCCGAAACAGATGTCGGTGAAGATCGTGCCATGGCATACGGGCGGCGTGACGCCGGTGTACCCGCTGGCGATCAATACGGCCAGTGCGATCAGTTAAAGCCGGATTTGATGGGTTAATGAGACTTTGCGAGGAATAAAGACGATGAGCGAAATGGTGTATTACTCTCCGAAACGGCAGACGATTAATCGGGACCAGGCGATCAAACTGGGGCTGGGCTATGCAATGGCCGAGGACGGCCCCACGTTCGTCGCGACGCAGAAAGGCCCTGACGCCGCGGCCGGCGTGATCTTTACCTTCGGCCAAAGCGATTCGCTCATGAATCCGGACGCGATTGTCTGGAGCCGGATTCCGAATACCGATCTGTGGCTGGGATATCATCCCGGCGGAAATCGGCCGGGACCGGCCGATCTGGCCAGGCCGGAAACCATCGGGGGCCACATGGTGAAACTGGCGGACGGAAATGAATGGCTGGTGCCCGTGGCGAGGGCCGTGAACGGAACGAGTCCTCTGCCACGCAAACTTGCCTGGGACGGTTCGAAATGGTCGGCCGGCGAGGTGCAGGACCGATACCGGGACCTGTTCGGCGAGGCGTGCCGGATCTGGGACCTCCTGATCCACTGCGAAGAGGCCACGGTTACGATCAGCGACGAGGCGAACCTGGCCGCTATGGCCCTGGCGGTCAATTACCGGCTCGGGCCGGCGGAGATATCGGCGCTGGGGCTCTTCGATACGAAATGTCATCTGGACGTGATCCTGGCACTGGTCGACTGGCCGGTCGTTACTGAACTGGCTAAAAAAAAAGCTGCCGGCGAAGTTTTCTCGCCGCCTGGCGGCGAGGCCTGATGCCGGATTACAGGCCGACGGTGGGCGAGATCATGGCGGCCAGGCCGGATCAACCGACGATGAGCATGCGGCTGCAGAATTACGGACAGGTGGATTTTGCAATGTTTGGCGATGAGATGTGACGGGTGATTGAATGGCGGATGTAACGGTTACATTGACGGGCGACGAGGCGAAGCTCCTGCGATCACTTGAAAAGGTGATCCAGAAGGAGCGGGAGATGGCGATCGCCTCTGCAAAGGCCGGCGAGGAGACCGTGCGGGCCAGTGAAAAGGCTCAGGGAGGATTGGAACAGATCGTTAACGCTCAGGTCAAGGCATTCGGCGACGATGCGCTCGGGCTCATTAAAAATTACACGATCGGATTACTTTCTTTGACGACGATTATCGGCGGGGTCAAAAAGGCGATCGCCGAGGTGGACCAGGCCTATCAGGAGGCCGCACAGCGTCATAAGGATGCCGAGACGGGGATGGGTATACTGATTCAGAAGGCCGGGGGCGATCCGAAAAAACTCCAGGAGCTGGTCAACCAGTCCAAGGAACTTTTTAAACAAGGCGGGGCGAAATCGCTCGACGAGGCGAACGTCATCGTCGGCCTGGCAAAAAATCAGAAGGATAGGGACCTCTATGCCTCTCTGTACGGGATCGTCGGCGACGTCGGTATGCTGGCTCGATCCGCCAATGCCTACCAGACATCGATCGGAGAAAAGGAAACCGGCGGCATCCGGGACATTATCAGCAAGGCAATGAAGGCACTGCCCGGAAAGGCGGATGAACTGCTGTCGGCGATTGCCGAAAGCGGCGGGGGGATTTCGCTCCGGGCGATCGGCGGACGGGACGAGGAACTGCTGGCCGCGACGGCCCTCATGACGAAAAACAGGGTGGATTTAAAGACGAGTGCAAGCGGCATATCCCGATTGATGGACTTGATGCAGAAGGAGGGATTTGCCGGGCTGGGCCTGGGCGGCGGTCTGCAAAAGATGAAGGCGATGTTTGAGGCTGGCAAGGCACTGTCCGACAAGGATATCCTGAGCTCGCTTGTTCAGGAGGCGCCGGCCGAGGGCCGAAAACGAATCAATGAAAAGATTCAGCATTACCGGCAGAGTCTGCTGACCGACGAGGAGATCGTTTCAAAGATGTCCGGCGGAGAATACGGAGGGAGGATCGCCGAACTGAAGGCCAGGCGAACGCCGTACAGCGAGGCGGACAAGGCGGAATTCCTGGGCCGGCCGGAGGCCAAAAAGGCATACGAAGTCCTGACGGGTCAGTACGGAAAATTCCAGAATATTATCAGCGGTATCGACGAGGCGCAAAAAAACGATCTGGTAGGAGGAATCCTGTCCAGCAGGGACGACATCCCAATGATCGACGCCGCAAGAAAGGCCAGAATTGCAGAGAATAAAAAGAAATTGATCGAGGAAAAAGAAGGGGTCCTTCGAAATCTGTCCAATGCGATTCTGAATGAAATGGACGTGGAAAAGGAAAACCGCGGTCAATCCAGGTTTTCGCGCAATTTCGATATTGGAGTTTTAAAAGCGATCCGCGGCGTCGGAAATATAGTCCTTGAAGGCGGTGGCGACATGAATATCATCCGCGACCATGGGACTCTCGATGAAAAGCGACAGGCATTTAAGGATCTGAGTAAAATTGATCCGGAATTCTCTGCGCAGAACCTTCTAACGGTTTTTGAGCTTCATCGACTCAAAAATATTAATCCCAATATCAGTCTTTTTAATGAAAAAGGGTGGCAGGGAAAGAGCGGTGAACGAATGCTCGAACTTTTGCAGAAAATTGCGGAGAACACGAACAAGCTGGAACATATCAAAGATATCCGGCCGAATGATACACAGAAACGAATACTGAGTCCCAGGGAGGCGAAATGAGCACACTGCCGACGATCAATGCGATCGAGTGTCAGTTCATCCGGCTGGAGCTGTCGGAGCTCAAGACCAGGGTGGAGGTGCTGACAAGGCCGGGATTCTCCGGCGTCGGCGCCATGGACCTCGGCAAAAACGATTCCCGCTGGTCGGCGGTGGCTGTGAAATACGGCCTGAAGGACGATATCGACGATTGGTTCGCCTCGATCGAGGCGCTGCAGGGAACCACCGTGACGATCGTGGACGACTGGGAGGTCGAACGAGACGACCTGTTCCTTGTACAGGTTTCGCCGCGAAACAAGCGGCCGGCATTGATTCCGGGTAATGAAAATATCGATACCCGCGGAGAGCTGCGACTTGAGGGCATAGTGAGGAATATCGAATGATTACCGCCCTGACACAGAAACGAAGCGGTAACGCCACCACGGTGACGGCGGTGAGCGATCTGGCCGGCGCGGTGATCTATCACTGGTATCTGGACGGGGTGTATCTGGGATGCGGCCGATCCTCCGATCGGGAATTTTTCCTGGCGGCCGGCGAACAGGCCCATATCGACGTAATCGATACGATCGATCCGGACTTCGACGGCAAGGCGAACGCGCCGAACATACCTGCGGCCCGAAAACGGCTGAGATGGACGGCGGCGATCGATCCGACCGCGGGAGCATGGCGAGTTGAGGAAAAGGTCGACGGCGGGACGTGGCGGACAATTGCGAAGATGTCTGCCCGGACCGGGCAGTGGAACTATGAATATATCACCCGGAGACTGACGGACCTGGCGAATTACGTCTGGCGGGTGGTGCCGGTGGATGAGGCAGGGAACGATCGAACGGCTGTGATTCTGGATGCGGCAAAGATCGTCCGCATCCCGGACGCACCGGCGTTTACGGCAAGTTACAGCGCGGCGACAAACCGCGTGACGATTCAATAAGGCAAAAAGGAGAAAAGATTGGCAGAGGCCGGAACCAGAAATGACGGAATTCGGATTACCCGATCGGCGGTCGAGGTGATCAGCCTGGCGGCGTCCGTTCGGATGCCGGGGGTTGCAGCGGTCGGTGCTGCCGGCCGGTGCGGCGACGGAATCGGAGCGATCCGATATACGGCGGATGGTCTGGCGTGGCGTGCGCCGGGATCCGCCGAATACGGGCCGGGCGTATTAATCTCGGTGGATGGCGTGTATCTGCTTGAGGACGGCGAGGACGCCTCGAAGTGGCTGAGAGTGACGGCATACCGGGACGCCATGCAGATCGGTGCGGAGGCCGAGGTGGAACTCTCGGAGGTCTGGGGCGGCGTTTGCGGTGCGGATATCACGGCGGCGGAGGCCCAGGCTGGAAACGTACTGGTGTACTCGCTGGCGATCGAAAACGTATCGCCGATGGATGCGCTCGAGGTGGTGATGTGGAGAACGGCCGATGAGCTGGAGCTCAGCGCCGACGGCTCGACCTGGGTAAAGCCGGACTCGGAAACCCATAACGACGTTCTTCGATGGCCGCGGATTGCATCGGGCGGATCGGAGACGTTTTATTTGAGACGCACGATTGCACCGGGCACGGCGGCGAATGCCGGCGTCCTGGACATGATCCAGATCCGCTGGATCGGATATTGAACTATGAACTACAAACTATTCACTATGAACAAGGAGATTGAAAAATATGGCAAGACGAATCGGAATTGCAACGGCAAAGGCGGTGGCGACGGGTACGGCGGCGAAGACGCTGCTGCAGATTATAGCACCGGCCAATCAGTCGGTGGTGGTGCGTGAGATCGGCATCAGTTTTCACGGGGTGAATAATACCCATGAGCCGATTACTGTGGAACTTGTACGGCAGACGACGGCGGGAACGGTTACCTCGGTTACTCCGGTCAAGGGCGACGACGGATCCAGCGACAGCCTGCTGACGACGGCGGGGAAAAATGCGACGGCCGAGCCGACGACGACTGATACGCTGGCGGTCTGGGCGGTTCATCCTCAGACGGGACTCGTGGTGCCTTTCCCGGATGCGGAAATCGTTGCAAAGGGCGGCGGACGGATCGGGCTAAGGGTAACGGCGGCAAACGATGTGAACTCGGACTGCTATATCAGATTTGAAGAATAACAGAGAGAGTTGATTTTCGAACCAGGAGATTATCATGGCTATCACATCACTTACAGATTCCGAACTGGATACACAGATCGCCGAAACGGCAGGCGGCAGCACTTACGAGTCACTGAAGCTAGAAAAACAACGTAGACAAACGGCCGCGATCAAGGAGGCCCTGAAGCCCGCAGCGACTCTCATGGGTCTGACTGACTGCAGGGTTGGACAGCGGGAAGATGGGACATATTTCATCATGCCGATCGGGGAGGATGACGAATGAGTTATACGTTTTACTGTCGTGTAAATGCCGAGGCGGGAAACAGTGGTTCCAGTAATACGGATGCTGCTAAATGGAGTGGAACAGTAACTCGTTCGGCTGCCAATCATGTTACCACTTCTACAACCCCGACCGGTGTGGTGGTAGGCGATTTTATTCGCATCCTATACGGGACCAGTGATATCAATGTACGGATCACCGGCGTTGATGGAACAGACTTGACACTGGCCGAGGATGTCTCTGCAGATGTCAGTACTGGGACAGCAAAGATCGGTGGGGCGATTACTTTCATGGAAGTGACTGGATGGAGTGATGGAGCTGACTATTATCCATCAGCCATTCCCTATGGTGAACCCAACAAGAGCGTGGATGCCGATGTGGACATCTATCTGGAAACTGGAACCTACGCCTTTGCTGATGATTATTCTGATTATTATCCGTGCATTAAGAGCGATACGCAAAACACCAACAAATATTCTCGTCGTATCATTGGAGGAGGCTTGGTAAATGGGGTCTTCATAGGTCCGACTTTTAATGCAGCCTCCTGTGCTGACGGTCTATATTTACTAGCAAACAATGTCACGATTCATGGTTTGAAAATCGTTAATGCAAGATATTTCTGCTTTTCAGTTGGTACTGGAACGGATATTGCTACTAACGTTCTGTTGTCCCAGTGTTTTGCTGGTTCTATGGAATTCAATGCGGTAGGGTATGGGTTCTGCATTCAAAACAATAATGTGGCTTCTGTGCAAGAGTGCATTGCAGAAAATCTTCAGCACGGCATTTATGCTTCTGATACAACTGTCTCTCGCTGTCGTTGTGAAAGTTGTGCTCATCCCTTCCGAGGGCGCCGCAGCGTGTGGATCGACTGTGTAGAATCCAACAGTAAAATCTCGATTGTAAATGTCAATGCTGTACCCGGAGGTATGGATTTCATCAATTGTACTTTCAACTCAGCAAGACCGCCTTCTCAAACCTATGGGCACTACTGGATGAGCTTTACCAACTGTTCTTTCAAGCACACCTTTTCACTGGATGCGAAGGGGTTGCTGTTTCAGAACTGTGCCAGCTCCGGGGTCATCACGGCAGCCACCAACAAGACCTACCATCCCTTGCCCCAGAAGGAGTGGTGGTTTGATAATTCAGGGTACGATACTCACACTGAACTGTGGAGGGAAGGAATCAACAGGAAACTGCCGTTCCCCGATCCTGTTTTAGACAGAATAAACTTCGAGGTGATCGGATGCCATGGTCTACGGGTACCGGTGGAGGCTGCCAAAGGCACAAAACGAGGGCGATTTACCGTGTTTCGTAATGGGATCAAACGGCGATTATTCGGTTTAAGGGGATAACAGGAGATTTGAAAATGGCAAAACTCACTACAGGAAAATGCAAGCGTTGGAAAAGCGTTCGGGCGGGGATATTCGCCGCCGATACCATTACCGTGGTTTCGAGGGGTTCGATTCCATCATCGATGGTATACGTCCCTCGGATCGGAACGAATTTCATCGTTCTGCACGGTCTGTTCGGCGCGGCATCGGAACGTGTTTCCGGGCGACTCTGGGGCCGGCTTTCTAATTCCGAATATTACGTTCCGATCGAGGACGGCGAATTCACGCTGACCGCCGAAGCGATTCAGATTGCAACGGACGGAAAGTATGTCTCGGACACGATAAGTATAGACGTCTCCATCTACAGCGAACTTTTCGCCGAGATTACTGCCGCCCCGGCACATGGCGTATCGCTTCTAGCCGGCGAGGACGACGCTGAACCGTGGACGGAAGATTAATCGAGGGGTAAAGGATGGTTGTGCCGGTAGCTGCAACGAATTCGATCCGAAGGGTGGCGAAATTACGCCGGCCGCGGCGGGCTATAAGAATCGGACGCGTTTCGGCGGTTGCATTTCATGCGACGCTGATTCGGCCGAAGGTGGTTCGGCGTGAGCCCAAGGCATCTTTGCGGCCGATGCGATCAATCCGGATCGGAACGGCGCTGGCCGATATCGCACTTCGTCGAATGACGGGCCGGGGGAAATACAGAATATTCAATACGGCCGGATATCGGCTGTACCGATCGTTCGGAACGCCTCCTCTGGAGACCGATATGCCGTTCGCCACTGCTGCGAGCCTGCCGGTAACGCCGGATGTGAGCTGGGAGGACGGGGTGTGGTATATTTCCTGCTCCTATTTCAACGGAATTCACGACTCGGGATTTTTACCCATGGAAGCCGACGGACGCACCTGGCGACGACTTGAGATCGCCGGCGGTGTCCTGGTGGTCGAGCCGCCCCGCGGGCCAGACGACTGGCGGATCGAATTGAGTGCGGGCGGCGTGGTGAGGATTGTCGGCTGTTATTCGGAGGCGGGTACGCTGCGTGCGACGCAGTGGGCGATCGGTTATACCACCAACGGATCGTATCCGGCGAAAGATCAGCCGATGATCACGGCGGCGATGACTCGGCAGGGACCGGCAATCTTAAGTCTGAATCTGCCGGCACAGGTTAACGGGACCGTGGTCAGGGTACGGCTGCAGACGAGGCGGGCAAACGGAACCGGCTGGCGGTATTCGGAGGGGTCCGAGGTGAAATCGCTGGAGGTGACGCTATGAGCTCGATCGTTATAAACGGCGACGATATGACGACGATCCCGTGGAAGATCGGGGATGTCAAAATCTATCTCAAGCCGACCTGGGCCGACGAATGGCAATACTGGCCGGAAATGGAACTGGTCCATGCGGTGACCTGCGCGGCGGCTCACGACCTTGGATCGGCGACCATTCAATATCGGTACGGCCGGGTCATGGAACCATGGGAAGCGGAATATCGCGAGCGTGCGGCGATGAATCTGGATAACTGGTGGCTGCTGATCGAGATCAATCAGCAGACCGTATGGGTTGGACAGATCACCAACGATACACGGTCGGTTACCGGAACGATGGATCGGGGCCATTCACAGGAAAAACTGCAGACCGGCCGGCAGGAGTTCGTCGCCTACGAACCGATGCAGTTATTACGCAAACTACCGCTATCGAAGAGCGTCTGGCTGGCGGGCACGGAACAAAACGTGCTCGGATGGGTGGCGGATTTCAATTACCGCAGTCAATCGGGATTTTTAAAAGGGAACCGATCCCATGACCGATCGGTGCAGCCGGCGGTCTACGGATTCGGCGGGTCCGACCTGTGGAGCCGGTACGATATGCTGGAATATCTGCTGGCCCGATTCTGCAATAGCGGAACGACTGGTCCGATCTGGTCGATCGGCGGCCAGGCAGACCTTTTAAAGTCCGTCCAGGACGCCGTTTCAATGAGCGGAGTCGCAACGATCGCGGACGGGATCCGGAGGATTATCAGTACGGAGATGGGGCTGGATTACCGGATAACTACAACTGCCGTCGGATTCGAGGTTCACGTTTTCGCCCTTGTGGCGCAAACCTGTAGTTTTAACTACGTATCGCTTCCAAAGAATCCCAATACCGTCAGTATGGTTATCGGCGACGATCCGAGCACGGAGGCCAGGATCGTTCGATCCCTCGACCAGGTATACGACACGGTGAGACTGGTAGGAAAACGAATCGTTCAGTGCGTTACTCTGCGAGGGACGAATCTGATCGGCAAATGGTCTAGTGACCTGGAAACGGAATACAACAACGGGACGGGTACGCCGGCTGATCCGGCCAGCGAACACGACGAGGCAAGGCGGCAGGACCGATTCGGCGATGTATATGTCCGATTCGCTGCGCCGGATACATGGGGACAAGGCGCCCCAAAATTAAGTGCCGACGGGATCGTATACGATACATCCACCGAATATCAGCCACATCAGAAGACGGTGCGGGAAACTCTGAGCTGGCTTCCGATGTACAGCGGATATGATTACGCCATTTGGCCGCCGAAGAAGATCGGACCGGACGGACAGGAGCCCGGTGTAATTCGTGCGATGGCATGGATTCAGGATCCGGAGACGAACAAATACATCCCGATCGACCAGGCGGGGATAGGGCTTTCGGTATTAAAAACCGACTGGGGAATTCTGCTTTCACCGAAACTCAACCACATGGTCGCCAAAAACCATTTTTCCGGAGATACATTGGTCGATCCCATTTACAATTACTCCACGCTGGTGGTCACGATCGCCTATGAAGGCGATCAGAGATTGGTCATAGAATACGGCACTCCTCCGGTCAACAGGGTCGGGTCGGTGATCGAAATCCCGGTGGACGAGGCGGAATGCTGGTGGATTCGAAAGGGAACGATCGTCGGAGTGGACAAGAACGGGGCACTTCAGCCGATCGGGGAAAGCGATGAAAACGGCGGTGCCGTAAACGGGGATAAGACGGGATTTGTGACCAGGAACGATGCGACGACGCTGTCGTTTCGAATGGCCGGGGCGATCGCAAGGTATATCTATCAGAGAAATCGGGCGGAAATCTCCATTCGAGGTTTGCTGGAATGGGGAGTCGATATCATCGGAAGTATTTTAACCTCTGTAGACGAGGGTGGGGACTGGACGGAGATTCAGGCGCCGATCACGAGCGTTGAGTGGACAATGGGCGATAAACCGCAGACGATCATTCGAACGGGATTTGCGAGGTGAAGTGATGGAAACCGAAAATCGGAGCATGGATCGTCGTGAGGAGATCGCACTGGTGCGGCCCCCGCGGGCCTCGTCGTCGGATGGAGAATCAGCCATACTGAAACTGACCGGCGGGCCGGCGTTGCATTCGGGTACCGGACGATATTTATACACCGCCAGGCGGCAAAAGATGAATGCGGCCGGAACGCTGAGCGATGCGAGCACGACGAATGCTAAAGTTTGGTTTGCTAATGTGACCGGCGAATTACCAGAAACAAGTATTATTGGCGTGTATGTTCCAGCGGTTTATTTGGGCTGGAAGGATGGAAACTATCAGGTTTGGATTGCGGCGGTCGGGCTGCCTGGGACGTTTGATTTAGTGGAGGCACCGGCAGTATGAGTATCTATAGCCCTACATCTCAATTGACGTGGACGGCCGGCGGCGATCCCATAACACGGAAGCTGTGCGTGAAAGATGGGAAGCTGAGATTGGTAACCGCAACGGCTCTTGGATGTCCATTTATAGGTACTGACGGAAAAATCAGATATACAGCCACTACACCATGCAATTTGTTTAACAGCTTACGGGCGGGTATGTATGGGATTAAGCCCTCGTATTTAAGTTGGCTTGGAGACACATGGTTATTGTCATATGCTAACAGCTATCAAAAATGCTATGGGGAAGTCTATCGTTGTGAGGATGCGGGTGATGGAAATTGGTATTTGATGGGGTTGAGCGAATTAGGCTTGGATCAAATCGAACTCGAGAGAGGTTATTATGAGGAATCATGCTGGATTTGGAGATCGTGGGTGCGGTATCAAGTACTGCACATGCTGAATACAGCATACGGGAGTTGGAAAAGTACGCTCTATTGCTATAATCCATTTACCGGAGATATAGAATATGGGTTACCAGTTTTTGATGCGTATGGGGGTTTAGATTATCAATGTGTCCATGTGACAGGTCCTGGGACCGGTTACCATCATGATAATGCCAACTACAACTACTATTATGATGGCTGGTATTTTAGCAATACTGAATACAGTGGTCATCCCGACAATTATTATTTTCGGTCAGTCATACCGGATACACCAGTCAGTTTATTATCTAGTTATGAGTGCTATGCGCAACTTGATGTTGAATATGATGTTGCACAGGTCGGTGACCGTAGTAAATCTTGCCCAAAACCTAATCAACCATACCCCTATGACATGTCTGGAAATTATTGTTATTGGATCCGATTAAAAGTTGGAAATGAAATCAAGAAAGATTGGTACCAAGTACCTTTCTGTACAAACCCATATTGAGAAATTTCAAAATGATAACGTGCAAACTTTTTGGCCAAATCAATCTGAACGATCTGTCGATCCAATGCCCCCGCGAGGATCGAGCCGAGTGCTGGATCGGTCGGAAATGCTGGCTAAAGGCTGATCGGCTGGCGATCGCTCCGCAACGGGAGGCGGCATGCCAGGCCTGCGAAAATATTGTGAAACCTAAAGAGATGAAGGTAAATCCAAATCAATGTCCGAACTGCGGATACACGGCCTGCTGTGGTGATGTGATGGGGGCCACGTGCCCGAAGTGTGGGATGGAAATTGTTTCGGGCCAAACAAGTTAGTAATCGTAAATGTTTTTGTTTTTCAAAACTCTTATTTTATAGAAAGGAACTGAGATGATGGGTCTGAAACGAATCATGGCGGTAGGTGTGATGTTGACGGTGATGGTGGTTCTGGTGTGCGTTTTTGCGGGTTGTTCGGCCAATCATTGGGGTGGTGAAACCAGTGGAAAGCGTCCGGGCGTAGCTGTGCAGACAGGATTGTTTGGCACCAAGGCCGAAATGACTTCGGATGGTATCGGAAAGGTTGATGAAATCTCTTTTGTGAAATCAAAAGAAGGATCGACATTGACCGTTAAAAATCTCGCTTTAAACCAAACGGCATCCGCTGTGGTAAAAGAAGAACCGGCGAAGATCAAAGCCATCGCCGAATTACAGGAAACACAGGTGGAATATGTAAAGGAATTGACGGCCGGAATCAAGGGAATCGTGTCCGAGGTAATGCCAGTACTGAATCTTCTGGCCATGGCAAAATTCAATACTACATCGAGCGGAATCACCATGACGCTACCGAATGGAACCAGTCTGGGAACACAGAAGATAAGTTCAGGGACTGATCTTCAAAGTGCGATCGTGGCAGCACTGAACAAGACGCAAACGCTGCAGACGGCCTTGAACCGGCAAACCACTACGACCACACAACCCACTCAACAGGAATAATCGGAACCATGCGGACGAACCCGACTATTATTTGCATTTTGCTGATCCTGGCCGGCTGCGGAGTAAGAGCCAGAATCGATCCCGTAACGAGCGCCAAGGCGGAATTACAGAGCCCGGAACAGCCTACCAGTCAGGAAGCCAGGGCCGGGCGGGATAATACGCAGATCAACGTATCGATGGCCGGAGGTGGAGCGGTCGCGGCGGTTATGCTGATCGTCATCGGTGCGATCGGCTGGCGAGGCTCACAGGCCGTCAAGGCGCTGAAGGTTACAACCGACGTGATCGAAGGTCATGGGCATCTTAAACGGATGGCGTGGTCGTTGGCGACGAAAAACGGGATCGAGCCGTAT